>CAZXTO010000382.1:0-3551 GCA_964643675.1 uncultured Planctomycetales bacterium | reverse complement strand
CTCCCGGGCGCCCGAACGGAAAACGAGGAAGCAGCCGCGCCCGCGCGGCTGCTTCCTCGTTGTTTCTCTTGGCCGGCTCAGCCTTCCTGGTGTGAACGCAGCAGCAGCCGGCGCAGCTTGCGCAGCTCCTGCTCGTCGAGCAGCAGCAGCAGCTCCCGGCTATGGGCGCGGACCTGCTGGCGCTTCTGGCCGCCGAGCTGCTTCCAGGCGTCCCGCAGGCCGGAGTCGCCGCCGCGGCGGGAGTCCATGCTGCCCTGGTCCTGGTCACGGTCGGCCGCGGAGAGCTGCTCCAGGACCCGCTCGGGCAGGGCCTCGAGCAATTCCTCGGGGAGCTGGTCCAAGCCGAGCGCCGCGTAGCGGGCGTAGAGCAGGCGGAGCAGGTAGAGGCCGCGACCGGCGCGTTGGACCTGCAGCTCGAGGGTGCTTTCCTCGTCCTCGGAGGCCCCGAGCGACCAATTCAAGGCGACCGGATGGAAGATCACGCCGGCGGGCAGGACCTGGCTCTGGAGAGGCATCTGGAGCTGTTGCAGCGCGGGGCTGCGGCTCTCCTTGCGGGGTGCCAGGGTGGCGGTGGCGAGCGGGGTGGCGCTGGCCTCGACCTCGGACTCCTCGAGGGGGAGCTCCTCATCGGTCCCTTCGCCGGCCTGGACCACTTCGTGGTAGGCCGCCTTGGACCGGGATACCGGGGTGGGTTGAAGGAAATCGGGCGCGAAGGGCGCCGGGTGGAGAGTGGGGGTGGCCGGGAGGGAGGGGGTGTCGGCGAGGGTGTCCGAAGGCTGGGCCGTCGCCGCTTCGACGGGGCCAGCCGGGCAAATCAGCGGCAGGAGCAGGAAGGTGCTCGCCGTGACGGCTGCGATCCAGATCAAGACGAAACCGGGTCGCACAGGGGCGGAGGCCAGGTCCATGGGATTGTTGAGGGGGAGACGGGGCGGTGAATCGCCAGGTTCCAGTCTTTCCCGCGCGTGTGCACTTCCCGGGGATGGGGAGCGAATCTATCCTGTAGGACTCGACCGTCCGAGACGACCGTCATGAAGATTCACGAGTACCAAGCGAAGGAAATCCTGGAAAGGTACGGAGTCCGTACCCAACGAGGAATTGTAGCAGAGACCCCGGAAGAGGCGGCCGAAGCTTGGGACAAGCTCGGCATGCCGCTTGCTGTGGTCAAGGCCCAGATCCATGCGGGCGGTCGCGGCAAGGGCGGCGGCGTCAAGCTGGTGAAGAGCCGCGAGGAGGCCCTCGAGGTGGCCGGCGACATGCTCGGCATGATGCTGAAGACCCACCAGACCGGCCCGGAAGGGCAGGAGGTGCGCAAGATCTTCGTCGCCGAGGGCCTGGACCTGGCCCAGGAGTTCTACGTCGGCATCGCGCTGGACCGCCAGCAGGGCTGCCCGGTGCTGATGGCCAGCGCCGAGGGCGGGGTCGAGATCGAGACCATCGCCCAGGAGCGGCCGGAGGCGCTGCTCAAGCTGCCGATCGATCCGCTGCGCGGCCTCGAGGCCCACCAGGCCCGCCGCGCCGCATTCTTCCTCGGCCTCGAGGGCGACGCGGTCAAGAAGTGCGTGGCCTTCCTGATGGGCATGGCCAAGGCCCACCTCGAGCTCGACGCCGAGCTGATGGAGATCAACCCGCTGGTCCTGACCGAGGACGGCGAGGTGGTCGCGCTCGACGCCAAGATGAACTTCGACTCGAGCGCGCTGTTCCGCCACAAGGACGTGGCCGCCCTGCGCGACGAGCACGAGGAGGACCCGAAGGAGGTCGAGGCCTCGAAGTTCGGCCTCAACTACATCGCCCTGGACGGCTCGATCGGCTGCATGGTCAACGGCGCCGGCCTGGCCATGGCGACCATGGACACGATCAAGCTGCACGGCGGCGAGCCGGCCAACTTCCTCGACGTCGG
The DNA here is from genome assembly GCA_964643675.1 of uncultured Planctomycetales bacterium. Classification (GTDB taxonomy): domain Bacteria; phylum Planctomycetota; class UBA1135; order UBA1135; family UBA1135; genus J029. The sequence goes on along the minus strand of CAZXTO010000382.1, from coordinate 1,654 downwards.
CGGCGGCGCCACCGAGGAGGCGATCACCGAGGCCTTCAAGATCATCCTCTCCGACGAGAAGGTGAAGGGCATCCTGGTGAACATCTTCGGCGGCATCATGAAGTGCGACATCATCGCCCGCGGCGTCATCGGCGCGGCCAAGAACGTGCACGTCGAGGTGCCGCTGGTGGTGCGCCTGGAGGGCACCAACGTCGAAGAGGGGCGGCGCCTGCTCGCGGAGAGCGGCCTGGCCCTGATCCCGGCGACCTCGCTCGACGAGGGCGCCCAACTGGTCTGCGAAGCCGTCAACGCCACGGTCTGAGGTACGAGAGAAATGGCCATCTTCATCCAAGAGGACACCAAGGTCCTGGTCCAAGGCTTCACCGGCAAGAACGGCACCTTCCACAGCGAGCAGGCGCTGGCCTACGGCACCAACGTGGTCGGCGGCGTCACGCCTGGCAAGGGCGGCACCAGCCACCTCGGCCTGCCGGTCTTCCACACCGTCGCCGACGCCGTCGCCGAGACCGGCGCCACGGCCTCGGTGATCTACGTGCCGGCGGCCTTCGCGGCGGACGGCATCCTCGAGGCGGCCGACGCCGGCCTCGAGACCGTGGTCTGCATCACCGAGGGCATCCCGGTGATGGACATGGCCAAGGTGCACGACGCCCTCAAGGGCGGCCAGACCCGCGTGGTCGGGCCCAACTGCCCCGGCGTCATCACCCCGGGCGCCGACGGCAAGGGCTGCAAGATCGGCATCATGCCGGCCTACATCCACCGCAAGGGCCACGTCGGCATCGTCAGCCGCTCCGGCACGCTGACCTACGAGGCGGTCTGGCAGGTCACCAACGAGGGCCTCGGCCAGTCCACCTGCGTCGGCATCGGCGGCGACCCGCTGCCGGGCACCAACTTCATCGACGTGCTGCGCGGCTTCCAGGACGACCCGGAGACCGACTCGATCGTCATGATCGGGGAGATCGGCGGCAGCGCCGAAGAAGAGGCCGCGGCCTTCATCCAGGATTACGTCACCAAGCCGGTGGTCGGCTTCATCGCCGGCCGCACCGCGCCTCCCGGCAAGCGCATGGGCCACGCCGGCGCGATCATCTCCGGCGGCGCCGGCACCGCCGACGCCAAGATCGAAGCGCTGGAGGCGGCCGGGGTGCGGATCGCGCCCAACCCCTCGGTGCTGGGCAAGACCCTGGTCGAGCTGCGCGCCGACCGCGGCATCTAGGCCGGCCGCGCCTGGAGGATCCGCGGGGGCGACGGCCAGGCCGTCGCCCCCGCGCTCGTTCATGCCTGCTCCGCACCCGCTCTGCTACCGCCATCCCGTGACCGGAGAGTGGTCCGGGGACCTCGCCGATCCCCTGGTGGAGGCCGAGCAGCGCTTCGTCGAGCCGGCCTGGTCGGCGCACCCGCCGGCGCCGCGGCCGACGCGGGAGCTCCGCATCCTGGAGGTCGGCTTCGGCCGCGGGCTCAACACCGCGATCGCCATGACGCGGCTGGCCGCGGCCGCCTACCCGGGGCTGATCCGCTGCCGGGGATTGGAGCCGCATCCGGAGTGGTTGCAGCCCTGGCCCCCGCGCCCGCCTGGGCTGCCGGCGCCTTGGTGGGGCGAGGCCGAGGGGGATTGGCCGCTTCCCGCGCCGCTCCGGGGGACGGCCGAGGTGCGCGGCCTGGC
>CAZXTO010000381.1:0-3567 GCA_964643675.1 uncultured Planctomycetales bacterium | reverse complement strand
CAGGTCGCGATCAGCGAAGGCCCGCACCGCGGCCGCCTCTACCCCCGCGACCTGGTCACCGACCAGGCCAGCGTGCCGGTCGTAGGTGAGGTCACCGCCTCGGGTTACGACCGCGTCCACCTGCTGGTGACGCGCGACGGAGCGCTCTGGTCCAGCCACGCCTCGGACCTGGTCTACGCCGGCCCGACGGCCCCCTTCGCCTTCACCCCGGTGATCGACGCCGGCCTCCACGACTACGCCTTCGAGCTCCTGCTGGAGTCGGGCGGCTCCAGCCAGCGCATCCACTACATCGAGTGGGTGCTATGCGGCGACGCCCTGCTGGTCAACGGCCAGTCGAACGCGGTCGCTCGCGATTACCACAACGAAGGCCAGGCCAACCGCTCCCGCTCGCGCTGGATCCGCTCCTTCGGCAGCGCCAGCACCCAGCTCGCCGAGGCCCGCGACGACCTGGATTGGTACCGCGCCGACGGCATCGACGGCAACGGCCCCGGCACGGTCGGCGCCTGGGCGCTGCGCTGCGCCGAGCTGCTGGTCGATTGGAACCAGGTGCCGGTCGCCCTGATCAACGGCGGCGTCGGCGGCACCACGATCGCCCAGCACCAGCGCGACGACGCCGACCCCGAGAACCTCAACACGATCTACGGCCGCCTGCTCTACCGCGCCCGCCAGGCCGGCCTCGATGGCGCCGCCCGCGCGATGCTGTGGCACCAGGGCGAGTCCGACGGCCCGACCGATCCGGCGGTCTACCAGAGCAGCTTCGCCTCGCTGCGCGATGACTGGCTGGCCGACTACCCGGCCCTCGAGCACGTCTTCGTGTTCCAGGTCCGCAAGGGCTGCCTGATCCAGAACCTGCCGATCCGCGAGCAGCAGCGGCAGTTCCCCGACCTGTTCGCCGACGTCACCACGGTCCCGACCGCCGGCATCAACGCCCACGACGGCTGCCACTTCTACTACGACGGCTACCGCGCGATGGGCTCCTGGATGGCCGCCGCGGTCGCCGCGCGGCTCTACGCCCGCCCGATCCCCGACATCTCGATGCCGCCGAACCTGCTCGAGGCCCGCTTCACCAGCGCGGCCAAGGACGAGATCGAGCTGGTCTTCCGCAGCCCGCGGCAGTGGCTGGTGATCGACCCCGGCATCGAGGCCCGCTTCGAGCTCGACGGCGGCGCCGTGCCCGAGACCGTGACCGGCGCCACCGCCGGCCAGGGCAGCATCCTGCTGCAGCTGTCCGGCCCGACCACCGCCACCGAGATCGGCTACCTCGGCAAGGCCGGCACCGGCCCCTGGATCAAGAACCAGCGCGGCATCGGCGCCTTCACCTTCCTGGTGCCGATCCAGCCCTAGGCGGGGGCGGCGCCGCCGATCCCCTGAGGGGGCTGTCCGCCCCGCCCGGCGGGAATCCGCTTGCCCGCTTCCCCGCCATGGTTTAGTGCTAATTCCACCCGAGAGCCCGTCACCACCATGAAGGACTCACTCGTCCCGACCGCCCACGGCGCCTGGCTGATCCTGGTCACCGCGATCCTGCTGGGCGTGCTCGCTGGCGGCGAAGAAGCCGGCGCCGGCACCTTGGCGCTGTCGCTGTCGGCCGTGTTCGGTTTCTGCGCGGTCGACCGGCTGCTATGCGGGCTGAAGGACCCGGAGCGGCACCCGGTGGCCTTGCGGATGGGCATCATCTACGCCGTCTTCGGGCTCCTCGCCGGCCTGATCGCGGTGGCCGACGTCGGCGTCATGCGGCTGCTCTGGATCGGCGGCACCGCGCCCTTCCTCGGCCTGCTGGCCTGGTGGCTGGGCCGCACCCCGCGCTACCGGCGCGCCTTCGAGATCTTCTGCATGGTCAGCCTGAGCCTGGTGCTGCCGGCGGTTTCGCTCACCACCGGCTGCCCGATCGCCTGGCCGATGTTCGCGCTCTCGGCGGTGTTCGCGCTCCACGTGATGCACGCCAGCTTCCGCACCCGGGCGCACCTGCAGCCGCACCAGCGCCGCCTGGCGCGCTGGGTCGGCGTGGTCGGAGGCCTGGTCGTCTTGGCCCTGATCGGCTCCGGTGGCATCTCGGTGCCGCTCGCGCTGGCGGTGGTGATCGGGCTGGCCGAGCCGTGGGCGCCGGACTGGAAGCCGATGCCGGCCAAGCGCATCGGCTGGCGCGAGACGGCGCTGATCGCGCTGTTCCCGATCGCGCTGCTGCTGGAAGGCTGGCTCGGCTAGCGCCCCGCCGCGGCATACTGGCCGGTTCGTCCTGCCATGCCCTCCCCCTCCGCAGCGCTCCCGGGATCGAAGCGCGAGGTCGCCGCCCTCGCCTGGCCCATCTGGGTCTCGATGATCTCGGTCACCGCCAAGGGTGTCGTCGACACCCGCATGGTGGGCGAACTGGGCACCGACGCCATGGCCGGCGTCGGCCTGGCGATGGTGCTGGCCTTCAACGCCCTGTGCTTCGGCATGGGCGTGCTGCGCAGCCAGAAGTCGCTGGTCAGCCAGTACCTGGGCGCCGGCGACCAGACCACCTCCTACGCCTACGGGGTGCACGCCTTCTACGCCGCGATCGGCTTCGCCGGCGTCTGCGTGCTGCTCGGCGCCTTCGGCGGCTCGGTCTTCGGCGCCTTCGCCGGCGGCACCAAGCTCAGCAACGCCGCGCTCAGCGAGGGCACGGCCTACTTCAACTCCCGGTTGTACTGGTCCGGCGCGATGCTGCTGTCGCTGTCGGTCGCCGAGTACCTGCGCTCGACCGGCCGCACGCGGCTGCCGATGGCGGCCGACCTGGTCTCGCAGCCGCTCAACGTCCTGTTCAACTACGCCCTGATCTTCGGCAAGTTCGGCATGCCGGAGATGGGCGTGGTCGGCGCGGCGGTCGGCACCGGCCTGTCGGACCTGTTCGCGCTGGTGCTGATGCTGGCCTTCGCCAAGCCCAGCAAGCGCTGGAAGCCCGCGAGCTGGGAGCCCTACCGCTTCCACCTGGGTCACTTCTGGCGCGTGCTCACGGTCGGCTTCTACGGCGGCGTGCAGTTCACGATCGAGGTTGGCAGCTACACCCTGATCACCTGGTTCATCAGCTACCTGAGCACGGTGGCGATGGCGGCGCACCACGCCGCGATCCAGGTGCTGCACTTCAGCTTCATGTCGGCGGTCGCGATCGCCGACGGCGGCTCGGTGCTGGTCGGCCGCTACGTCGGCTCGCTCGACTGGGAGGCGGTGCGCCGCAGCTACCGCAGCATGCTCCAGCTCTCGCTGCCGGTGATGGCGGGGATGGGCCTGCTGTTCCTGGTCTTCGGCGACTGGATCATGGGCCAGTTCCTGCACAACGACGACCCCGAGACCCAGGCCGAGGCGATCCGAGTCGGCGCCGCGGTGCTGGCGGTGGCGGCCGCCTGGCAGATCGGCGACAGCTTCCAGATCTGCTACCGCTTCGCCCTGCGCGCCGCCGGCGACCACAAGTGGGTCATGTGGGTCGGCATCGCCTGCTCGTGGCTGATGAGCGCGCCCCTGGCGGCGGCCGCGGTGTTCTGGATCAAGGGCGGTCTGTCCACCTTGAGGTGGATGTCGTCCGCCGAGATCTACACCGGCGCGCTGATCTTC
>CAZXTO010000380.1:0-3569 GCA_964643675.1 uncultured Planctomycetales bacterium | reverse complement strand
CTGCGGGTGCTGGACGGCGCCGTGGCGGTGTTCGACGGCGTCGCCGGCGTGGAGGCGCAGTCGGAGACGGTGTGGCGCCAGGCCGACCGTTACGGCGTGCCGCGGATCTGCTTCATCAACAAGCTCGACCGCACCGGCGCCGACTTCGACAAGGCCTACGAGACCATCATCAACCGCCTCGGCGCCAACGCCGTGCGGATGCAGGTCCCGCTGGGCAAGGAGAAGGAGTTCCACGGCATCGTCGACCTGATCTCGCGCACCGCCCGCCGCTTCGTCGAGGGATCGCAGGGCACCACCACCGAGGACATGGAGATCCCGGAGGAGGCCAAGGATCTGGTCGAGACGCGCCGGATGGAGCTGATCGAGAAGGTCGTCGAGGTCGACGACGACCTGGTCGAGAAGTTCCTCGAGGGCGAGGAGATCAGCGAGGCCGAGATCAAGGAGGCGGTGCGCCAGTGCGTGCTGCTGGGCCACGCCGTGCCGGTCTTCTGCGGCTCGGCGCTGCACGACAAGGGCGTCATGTTCCTGATGGACGCCATCGTCGACTTCCTGCCCACCCCGCTCGACAAGGGCGCCGTGGTCGGCTTCGACCCCAAGGACGAGGAGAAGGAAATCGTGCGCGCGGCGGACTGCGACGCGCCGTTCTCGGGCCTCGCCTTCAAAACCATCGCCGACCCCAACGGCGACCTGACCTTCGTGCGGGTCTACTCCGGCACCCTGGTGCGCGGCTCGCAGGTGCTCAACCCGCGCACCCGCAAGAAGGAGCGCGTCGGCCGCCTGATGTACATGCACGCCGACAAGCGCGAGGCGGTCGAGGAAGTGAAGGCCGGCGGCATCTGCGCCGTGGTCGGCCTCAAGAACACGACCACCGGCGACACCGTCTGCGACCCGACCAGCCCGGTGATCATGGAGTCGATGACCTTCCCCGAGGCGGTCATCAGCATGTCGGTCGAGCCCAAGGCCCTCAAGGACCGCGACAAGCTCAGCGACGTGCTCGGCAACCTGTGCAAGGAGGACCCCTCCTTCCGCGCCTGGGTCGACGAGGAGACCGACGAGATGGTGATCTCCGGCATGGGGGAGCTCCACCTCGAGATCATCACCACCCGCATCGACCGCGACCACGGCGTGCCGATCAACGTCGGCGCCCCGAAGGTCGCCTACCGCCAGACCATGACCGCCCCGGTCGACATCGAGGGCAAGCACGTCAAGCAGTCGGGCGGCCACGGCCAGTACGCGGTCGTGAACATCAAGTTCGAGCCGGGCGAGGACGAGGAGCTCGAGTTCGTCGACGAGATCAAGGGCGGCGTCATCCCGCGCCAGTACATCCCCGCGGTCCACGCCGGCCTGAAGGAGTCGATGAAGGGCGGCGGCCGCATGGGCTGGCCCTTCGTCAACATCAAGGCCACCCTGCACTACGGCAAGTTCCACGAGGTCGACTCGAGCGAGCTGGCCTTCCAGACCGCCGGCCAGATCGCCTTCCGCCAGGCGGTGGCCGACAACACGACCATGCTCGAGCCCTACATGAAGCTCTCGGTGCAGGTGCCCGAGGAGTTCATCGGGGACGTGATCGGCGACCTGAACACCCGCCGGGTGGAGGTCGACGAGATCGCCGTCACTGGCGACCTGCGGGAGGTCCGCGGCTCGGTGCCGATCGCCGAGATGTTCAACTACGCCGGCCGCCTGCGGGGCCTGACCCAGGGCCGGGGCATGTTCTCGATGGAGCCCCTGAACTACCGCCCGGTGCCCCAGTACGTGGTCGACAAGCTGCTCAAGGAAGAGAGCAAGTAATTGCTCGCCGAGGACCCACAAGGCGGGGGGCTGCTAGAATCCTCCGCCATGTCCTCCAAGCCGAAGCAGCAGGACGATCAGAGGGTTGCGCGGGTCCTGGGCCTCAAGGTCCCGGTCTACCGCCGCTTGCGTGACGCCCTGGACCAGGGGGAATCCCTGGCCTGGCTCCGCCTCGCAGATCCCGGTCTCGCCGGGGTCTTCCCGAACCCGCTCGGATTCGAGCTCCTGATCGAGCACCTCGAAGTCGAAGTCGCCCTCGAGCGACGTCGAGCGAATTTCCTCCGCGCCCTCGATGGCAAGGAGATGCCCGAGCTGGCCGAGGCGGTGCAGGGCGCCGCCTCCGAGGGCGAGCTCGAGGATCTCCACCTGAAGCTCGAGCCCGGCCCGGCCCCCGAGGGCTGGGAGGCGCCCGAGAAGGAGGAGCAGAAGGCCTTCGTCGAGGGCCTGCGCGGCAACGCCGAGCTGGCCGCCGGGCTGCGCACCCTGTTCCGCGACAAGGCCGAGGTGCGGATCGAGATCGCCGAGGGCAAGGAGCAGGAGGCGCGCCGCTTCCAGCAGCAGGCCGAGAAGGCCGAATCCCTCGCCTCCTTCCCTGCCGGCAACTACCTGCCGCTGCGCCGGGCCGAGCACGCCCACCTGCTCAAGCTGCACTTCGAGCTGCCCCGTCCGGAGCTCGACCGCTTCTTCGAGTCCGAGGTCAAGGACGCTCCGCCCCAGGAGCGCGATACCTACCTCAAGCTGTTCGCCGACCACTTCAGCAGCGAGCGCCTGCCGCGCCTGGTGCAGGAGGCGCGGGCGCGGCTCAAGCGCAAGGCCGAGAGCCTGGCGCTGCAACAGGCCTGGCCCCAGATCGAGAACGCCCTCGACCGCGGCCAGCACGACGGCGCGGTGGTGGGCGTGTTCTCGCACCGCAACGGCAAGAACGTCGTCGCCCTGCTCGACCGGGAAGGCCACTTCCTGCGCGGCACCACGGTCTCGGCCAAGGCCGAGGACCTGAAGGAGAAGATCGCCGCCCTGCTCGGCGAGGAGAAGCCGAGCCTGATCGCGCTCCAGGCCGATTCGCCCACCCGCACCCACGGCGGCGCGGTGGTCGACGCGGTGCGCGCGGTCGCCGGCAAGGTGCGCACCGCGCTGGTGCCGGTCGCAGTCGCCAAGACCCTGCTGCGCGAGGTCGCGCGGCGCCTCGAGGAGGCCCACCTCAGCCACGACGAGCGCCAGGCCGCCCTGCTCGGCCGGCTCGGCCACCACCCGCGGGCGATGGCGCTGCACACCCCGCACGTGGTGCGCTCCTACGTCGCCTTCCGCGGCGAGATCAACTCGCGCCGCCTCGACGCCTTCGAGTCGATCTTCCTGCAGTCGATCCTCGCCAGCCGCGGCGTCGACCTGAACCGCTCCAGCCACGATGAGCTGCGGCTGGTGCCGGGCCTGGACGCGCGCTCGGTCGAGGCCGAGCGCTCGACCGCGCCGTTCCGTTCCTTGGCGGACTTCCAGCACCGGATGGGGCTGCCCGAGTGCGACTGGCGCGCGGCCGGCTGCTTCCTGCGCAGCCGCGAGGGCGACGACCCGCTCGACGCCCGCTCCCTGCACCCGGTGTACTACGCCCCGCTGACCGCCGCCGCGACCGCGGCCGGGGTCGAGCTGCTCGAGCTGATGCGCGAGCCGGCCAAGGTCGAGTCGCTGGACTGGAGCGAGCTGCTCAAGGAGCGCGGCTGGTCGCCCAAGGTGGTCGACCTGATCCGCCGCAGCCTGATGAAGGCCAGCCGGCGCCCGCGCCGCCAGGC
>CAZXTO010000379.1:0-3578 GCA_964643675.1 uncultured Planctomycetales bacterium | reverse complement strand
CCCGCACCGCCAGCTCGCCGGAGGCCAGCCGCTGCGAGGGCAGGACGGCGCCCTCCTCGTCGACGACCCGGTCGCCGGCCCGCGACAGCTCCGGGCGCAGCAGCACCAGGCCGCCGCGCGCCCAGGAGGCGGTGTTGTGCACCGCCACCCGCTCGGCCGCGGCCGGCGCGACGGCGCGGCTCACCCGCTCCAGCAAGGTCGCGGTCATCGCGGCGGCGTCGAAGGCGAAGCGCTGCTTGTAGCGGTCCTGCTGGATGGCGAAGTCGCTGTCCGGCTGGCTGATGCTGTTGTGCGCGCCCCAGGTGTGCTCGTCGTACATGACCATCTTGGTCCAGGCGGCGTCGAAGTCGGCGTGCAGGGGCAGCTCCGGGTCGAGCATCGCCCGCAGCTTCTGCACCTGGGCGATGTTCTCGCAGGCGCGGCGGTTGACCCCGGTGGCGAGCGCGGTCGAGGCGCTGCCGTCCTCCCAGTAGGGGGTGAAGTCGCCGCGCACGACCTCGAGCTGATCGCCGTAGCGGCGGGCGAATTCCTGCAGCGCCTCGCTGTTGCGGGCGATGACCAGCCGCGGCGTCTGGTACTTCTCGTTCCAGTCGCGGACGAAGTCCGACAGCTCCCGCCGCGGAGGCCCGTTGTCGCCGCCGATGCAGTAGCGCATCAGGCTCATCGCGTAGGGGTAGCCCTTGCGCTCCAGGCCGTCGAGGTAGGCGAAGACGTTGGCGGCGTTCAGCACGCGGCTGTGGAAGTAGGCGTAGCCGTCGCCGCACATCCAGAACAGCACCTTGTGCTGCCCCGAGGGGTCCACCCACCAGAAGGGGCGGTCGCCCCAGTCGAAGGTGTAGCCCATGCGGTGGAAGTGGTTCGGGCCGATCGAGATGGCGTCGACGCCGTGGTGCGCCAGCGCCGCCGCCAGCCCCCAGGTGTAGCCGGGCACGTCCGACTGCATCGCCGAGTCGATGGTCACGCCGTGCTCGGCCTCGAAGCGCTTGGCGGCGCCCATCAGCTCGAACAGCTCCTCCTCGGTGTACATGCCGGTCATGGCCTGGGCGTAGAGCGCGTCGAGGTGGATCTGACGCTTGCGGCAGGCCTCGAGAAAACGCTCGCGCTCGGCCGGGTCGGCCTGGCGCATGAACTCGTCCACCGCCCACATGCCCTCGGGGTGCCAGACGAAGCGCGCCTCCTCGGGGTAGTCGGCGGTCTCGTCGATGTACTGCAAGGCCTGGCGCAGGTACTCGACCTGCTTCTGCAGCACCACGTCCTGGGTGTGGGTGAAGCCGATGTCGAGGTGGGTCTGGTGGATCAGGTGGACCTCCCGCTGCTCCACCGGGCGCAGCGGCAGGGCGGCGCGGGCCAGGACCGTTTCGCCGGCGCGGAGGAGCAACGGCACCTCGGTCGCTTCGGAGACCGGGTCGGCGTAGGCCTCGAGGCGTTGGATCCCGGGCCGCAGCGGGATCGGCAGCGGCGGCCGCTCGCCGACCACGAGCTCCGCCTGCATGGGCGCGCCGAGGTGGCGGACGCTCAGGCCGATCTGCTGCGCCGGGCCCTCCGGCCGGCGCAGGATCGCCTGCTGGGCGCGCGGGGCTTCGTGGAAGCGGGTGCCGCCGCGGACCGGCGCCAGCTCGGTGCCGGCGGGCGCGTCCATCCGCAGCGCGTCCCACAGCAGCCAGGAGCCGGCGGCGTTGGTGATCTCGAGGCGGTTGTCCCCTTGCCGCAGGGCCGCGGCGGGGATCCGGATCGGGATCGTGTGCGGGCGCCCCATCCGCGCGGCGCCGTAGATGGAGGCGTCGCCGCCGCCGGCGGGGGTCTGGAACTCCCAGGTGGCGTCGTTCAGCTTCAGCTCGAGCCGCGGCGGCGTCGCGGCGTGGGTGTCGACGAGGTCGAGGACCACGAGGCAGTCCCCGGTCGGCGCGGCGGCGAGGCCGAACCAGACCTCGAAGGCGTGCGGGCGGCTTCCGGCCCAGGCGTCGGCCGGGCCCGGCTGGACGTAGGGCCAGTCGCGCGCAGGATCCGAGGCGCCGACCGCGAAGCAGCCGGGGTCGCGGTAGCCGGCGTAGCCGGCGGGGGCCAGGGCGAAGCCGGCGGTGTCGTCGTCCGCCTCGCCGAGGACCCAGAGCGGTTCGAGGTCCCTCGGGAGCGTCGGGCGGGAGAGGGCGCCGCCGAAGCCGGCGATCAGGGCGAGGAGCACGATCGGGAGGGTCTTCATGGGGCCATCCCACTGTGGTGGCGGGCGGCTGAATGCGCAATGGAAATGAGGCAAATGCCTTGCGAAGGCCGCAAAAAGCTCTAAAAATGACTGAGCAAATGCTCGGCGATCCCGGCCACTCCTCGCGCTCCTCCGCTTCCGATTCCAGCGCCGATCGGGCTCGAACCGCGCACCGGCGCATCTATCTCGAGCTGCTGGAGGAGATCGCCAGCGGCCGCTTCGGCCCTTCCGGCCAGCTCCCGACCGAGTTCGAGCTGGTGGAGCGCTTCGGCGTCTCGCGCGCCACGGTCAGTCGGGCGGTGCAGGACCTGGCCCGGGACGGCCTGGTCGAGCGACGCCGCGGCGCCGGCACCTTCGTCCGCCGCGTCGGCGAGGAGGCGGAGCAGGCTTCCCTGGCCCTGTTCGTGCCCGTGCTCGAGCCCGGACGACCGCTGGCCTACGTCGAAGGGCAGATGCGCCACTTCCTGGTCGAGGAGGCGGCGCGGGCCGGCTTCCTACCGCAGCTGCAGCCGCTCGCCGGCGGCGAGGACCGGACCCTGCGGGAGCGCTTCGCCGCCAGCGTCGAGCAGGTGATCGAGGCCCGGCCGCGGGCGGTCCTGTACTACCCGGCCGAACTGCCGGCCGAGTTGGCCGACCTGAACCTCGCGGTGGTGGAGCGGCTGGAGGGGGCCGACATCGAGGTGCTGCTGGTCGACCGCGACGTGGTGCAGCCGCCCGCGCGCAGCTCGTTGCCGCGGATCGGCTTCGACAATCGACTGGGCGCGGCCCGCCTGGCGGCGCACCTGGTCAGCCGCGGTTGCCGGCGGCTGGCCTTCCTCGCCCTGGACGTCCCCTCCTCCTCCGTGGCGGAGCGCATCGAGGGCTTCCACAGCGGCGTCTTGCCGGCGGGCGAGGGCGCGGCCGAGGTGCGTGTCTGGCGGGTGCCGCGTCCCAGCCGCGCGGTGGTGGAGGAGGCGGTCGTGGACTTCGGCGCCGACGCCCTGGTCGGCAAGTCCGATTTGTTCGCCGCCGAGGCTGGCCGCCACCTCCTGGACCTGGGGCGGCGGATCGGCGTCGACGTGCGGCTGGCCGGCTTCGACGACGATCCGGTGGCGGCGGTGCTGCCGGTGCCGCTGACCACGGTGCGGCTCGACGCCCGCACCTTCGCCGCGACCGCCGTTCACTGCGTACGCGGACGGCTCGACGGCAGCCTGCCGCGCACGACCCAGGTGCTGGTGGACGGCGAACTGGTCGCCCGCGCCTCCACCCTCGGTCCGGAGGGCGGCGGGGAGGAGCCGGCGTGAGCGCGCGCGTCCTGATCGGCGTCGACGGCGGCGGCACCCGGACCCGGGCCCTGGTGGCCCAGGCGCCGGGCCAGCCGCTCGGAGCGGGCGAGGCC
>CAZXTO010000378.1:0-3584 GCA_964643675.1 uncultured Planctomycetales bacterium | reverse complement strand
CTCGACCACCGCGCCGGCGGTGGGCGGGGCCGGCGGCGGCGGCGGCGCCGGTCGCAGCTCCTTGGGATCCTTGCCGTCGACCAGCTCGCGCACCTCGTCGCCCTGGATCGTCTCGTAGATCAGCAGCGACTCGGCCACCCGCTCGACCGCGTCGCGGTGCTCCTCGATGGTGGTGCGGGCGCGCTCGCGGGCGGTATCCAGCAGCCGGGAGATCTCCTCGTCGATCTCGCGCACGGTGGCCTCGGAGTGGTCCTTGCCGACGGTCAGCTCGGTGCCGAGGAACTCGCTGCCCATGCGGTCGGCGAGGTGCACCGGGCCGAGCTTCTCGCTCATGCCCCACTCGGTGATCATCAGCTTGGCGATGTGGGTGGCCCGCTGGATGTCGTTGGCGGCGCCGGAGGTGATGTCGTCGCAGAACACCTCCTCGGCGACGCGGCCGCCGTAGAGCACCGCCAGCTCGTCGTGGAGGCGCTTGCGCGTCATGTGCATGCGGTCCTTCTCGGGCAGCATCATGGTCGCGCCGAGCGCCATGCCGCGCGGGATGATCGTGACCTTGTGCACCGGCTCGGTGTTCTCGAGCAGGCAGTTGACGACGGCGTGGCCGGCCTCGTGGTAGGCCGTGATCTTCTTGTCCTCGTGGTCCATGACGCGCGACTTCTTCTCGCGGCCGAAGGCGACCTTGTCGCGGGCCTCGTCGAAGTCCTTCTGCATCACGAACTCGTGGCCGCGCATGGCGGCGATGATCGCCGACTCGTTGACCAGGGCGGCCAATTCGGCGCCGGAGAAGCCCGGCGTGCCGCGCGCGACCGCGGCCAGGTCGACCCCGGGGGCGGTGCGGACCTCCTTGGAGTGCACCTCGAGGATCGCCTCGCGGCCGTTGACATCGGGCAGGTCGATGACGATCTCGCGGTCGAAGCGGCCGGGGCGCAAGAGCGCCGGGTCGAGCACGTCCGGCCGGTTGGTGGCCGCCATCAGGATGATGCCGTCGTCGGTGCCGAAGCCGTCCATCTCGACCAGGATCGCGTTCAGGGTCTGCTCGCGCTCGTCGTGGCCGCCGCCCATGCCGGTGCCGCGCTTGCGGCCGACGGCGTCGATCTCGTCCAGGAAGACGATGCAGGGCGCCGACTCGCGCGCCTGCTTGAAGAGGTCGCGCACGCGGCTGGCGCCGACGCCGACGAACATCTCGACGAAGTCGGAGCCGCTGATCGACAGGAAGGGCACGTCGGCCTCGCCGGCGATGGCCTTGGCCATCAGGGTCTTGCCGGTGCCGGGCTGCCCGACCAGCAAGACGCCGCGCGGGATGCGGCCGCCCAGACGCTTGAACTTGTCCGGGTTCTTGAGGAACTCGATGATCTCCTTGACGTCGTCCTTGGCCTCGTCGATGCCGGCGACGTCGGCGAAGGTGACGTTGGTCTGGCTCTCCTTGTTGTACATGACCGCGCGCGAGCGGCCGAAGGACATCAGGCCCTGGCCCTGGCCGCGCATCTGGCGCATGAACAGGAACCAGAACAGCAGCACCAGCAGCAGGATCGGGCCGAAGGTGAGGAAGAAGCTCAGCAGCACCGAGTCCTGCTCGTCGGTGGAGGTCGGCTTGGCGGCGTCGAAGCTGAGCCCGCCGACGATCTCGGCGTCGCGCGCCTGCAGGGTCGGCAGCACCGCGGTCAGGTCGATGTCGTGGGCGGCGTTGCCGACGATCTCGGCGTAGTGCGTACCGCTGGCGTCGGCGAAGTCCACGAACAGGCGGTTCAGGACCCGGACCTCGCTGTCGGCCTTGCCCGGCTCGATCTTCTCGACGTAGCGGATCGGGTAGGCCTTCAGCGGCAGCAGGCTGCCCTCTTCGACGCCGGCCACGAATTGCCCGAGCGGCATCGGGTCACCCGGGTCCTTGGCGCTGATCTCCTGGATCAGGTCGCGCTTGCTGAGCGCGTCGGCCAGCTGGACCACGAACTGCGGCGAGCGGGTCGAGTCCTCGGAGACGTTGGCCAATTGGCCGGTGATGCGGTCGCGGGCGACCACCGGGGCCTCGACCTCGCCGGCGTAGAGCCGGTACCAGAACTCGTCGGCCGACATCGGCGAGCTGCCCTGGCCGCTGCCGAAGACCACCAGCAGCATCAGCAGCAGGGCGGCGACGAGGATGAAGGGCCCGGCCGGCCGCTTGGCCAGCGGCTTGTCGTCGGGGCGGGGCGATTGCGGGTTGGGGTCGCTCATTCCTGTAGGTGGACGGCCCGCTGTTCCAGACGGACGCCAATCTCTATTACGACACTTTCGGCCATGGAATCGAGGATTTCGAGCATGGCGCGGCGCGCGTCTTCGCCGGCGGAGGGCAGGAACTCCAAGGTGCGCCGGACCTTGCCCTTGGCGAGCACCTCGCCGGCGCGGTCCTCGAGCCTCCAGACCACCTGGAGCTGGGAGTTGCCGAGCACCGCCTCGCCGTCCTGGCCGCGCACGGCGGCGCCGCGGCGCAGGTCCTCGAGGCTGGTGTGGAGCATCAGATCGCCGGGCGCGCCGTCCAGCTGCAGGTCCAGGACCTGGGCCAGGCCGTCGCGCAGGCTGTGGGTGAAGTCGGCCTCCAGGCCTCGCCAGCGGCTGGCGTTGACGGCGGTCGGCACCGCGATGGCGCGGCCGCCGCCGGCTTCGGGGTCGAGCACCCGGTAGCCGCAGGCGGGCAGCGCCAGGACGGCGGCGACCAGGAGGAGGCTCCTCATCCGTCGTCTTCCTCGTCCTCCGGCTGGGCCAGGGGCGGGTTCGGCGGCAGCGCCGCCAGGCGGGCCTCGGCCTCGGCGGCCACCGACTCGACCCCGGCGGTGCGGGCGGCCTGGTAGTGCAGACGGGCGCCGCGCACGTTGCCGATGGTCTCGTAGTAGTCGCCGAGCTGGAGCTCGCGCTCGGCGGCCAGCAGGTCGAGGTCGTCGAGGGCGGTCTGGGCTTCGTCGCGGAACAGACCGGAGGGGTAGTTCTGCAGGTAGAAGCGCAGCTGCTCGGCCGAGTGCTGGATCATCCTCAGGTCGACCCAGGGGCCGTCGATCTGCAGGTAACCGCACATGCCGAGGCGGAAGTTCGCCAGGTCGGTGAACTCCGAGTCGGGGTGGTTCTCGAGCAGCAGGCGGTAGTCCAGCGAGGCCTCGCCGTACTCGTGCTGGTCGAAGGAGTAGTTGGCGGTGGTCGCCAGGGCCTGGGCGGCGTAGGGGCCGCGCGGGGCCCAGGCCGCCAGGTTGTGCAGGGTGACGATGCCGCGGCTCTTGTCGGTGAAGATGCCGAAGGCCTTGCGGCGGCCTTCGAGCAGGTCCAGGCCCATCTCGTACAGCCGCGCCTCGACCCGCTCCGATTCGCGCGCCACGCCGGCGAACAGCAGGTACTCCTCGTAGTGGTGGATGGCGCGGTCCCAGTCCTCGCGCTCGTAGGCGATGTCGCCGGCGAAGAGGCTGTACTCCCCTTGGGAGGCGCGGTCGAAGTACTCCCGCTCGAGCTCCTCGAGGGCGTTGTAGGCGTCGCCGAGCTCGCCTTCGGCGGCCAGGGCGCGGGCTTCGGCCAGGTCGGCGTCCGGAGCTGGCCGTCGATGGCCGTCGTCGGCCCGAGGGGCAACC
>CAZXTO010000377.1:0-3597 GCA_964643675.1 uncultured Planctomycetales bacterium | reverse complement strand
GTCGACGGCGGCTTCCCCGCCCTGAAGGAAGGGGAGCGGAATGAGTGCGAGGAGCGGAAAGACCCCTGACATGACTTGATCATAGGCAACATGTCGAGTCCCGTCGCTAGACTCCCTCCACCGTGCTCTTCGACCACGTCTTCGCCGTCCTGCTGATCGCGGGACTCCCGGTCTACGCCCAGCTCTTCTATCAATGGCTGGCGAAGCGCTCGGGGCGCGGGATTCCGGACGCTCGCATCAGCGTCTACCGCATCGGCTCGGTGGTGCAGTGGCTGCTGGTGGCGGTGGTCGCGGTGCGTTGGGTCAGCCTCGGGCGCAGCTGGGAGGAGCTCGGCCTCGGCCAACCCGCCGCCGGCAGCGCCTGGTACTCGATCCTGATCCTGTTCCTGGCCGCCGCCAGCGCGGTCCGGGTCTGGAACCAGATCAGCGTCGACGAGGAGGCTCGCCAGACCATCTTCGACCAGCTCGCGGACCTCGAGGCGCTGCTGCCGCGCACCCGCCGCGAGCGCGATTGGGCCTGGGTGGTGTCGGTCACCGCCGGCGTGTGCGAGGAGATCCTGTTCCGCGGCTTCCTGTTCTGGTGGCTGAGCGGCTTCCTCGACGAACTCCCGGCGATGGGGCTGGTCACGCTCAGCTTCGGCCTCTGCCACGCCTACCAGGGACCGTGGGGCATCCTCAAGACCGCCCTGGTCGGCGCCGTCTTCGGCGCGCTGGTCCTGGTGACCGACGCCCTGTGGCTGGCGATCGCGCTGCACGCCTTCATCGACCTGAATTCGCTCAGCCTGGCTCACGCCCTGCTGGCCGAGGACGAGAGCGAGCACGACTTCGACTTCTTCGAGCAGGCTCCGTTGCCGACCGAGGGCGAATTCGAGGACGAGGGCTGGGGCGTGATCGAGGGCCGCGAGGGCCCGGACGGCGAAGCCGGTCCGCGGGTGCCGCTGTGATGCCCGGCGCGCTCCTCTCCTTCCTCCTGGCGGCCGCCGCCTGGCTGGCCGGCGCGCTGCTGGCGATCTCGGACCTGGCCCGCGCCAACCGGCCGCACGAGCTCACCCGGACCCCCTGGGTGGCCCTGCTGTTCCTCGCCAGCGTGTGGATGGCGGGTCGCGCCTGGCGTCTCGCGCGCAGGGCCCGCCGCGCCTCCGGCGCGGAGCCCGGCGGTTCCGCCTTGGGGAAGGAGCTCCTGTTCGGAGCCGGCCTGGTCTTCTTCCTGATCAGCCTCGCGCTCGCCGTCTCGACCGCCGTCGAGGTCCTGATGGCCTGAGCCTCCGGCCGGCGGCTTCGGCCGCGGGTGGAGGCGGAAGAAGGCGGCGGCGGACTCCGCCAGGCCCTCGAACATGCGGTGGCCGCCCTCGTGCTCGAGCAGGTAGACCGAGCCGCCCCGCGGCGAAGGGAAGCGGACCACCCCCGGCACCGGCTTCCAGGCCTCGGACAATCCGCAATCGAAGCGGCGCTGCAACTCACCCAGGGTCCTTTGCTGCCAGCTCCACTTCACCAGGGCGTCGTCCGGGCTGCCGAAGTGCAGCACCGGTCGCGGCACCAGCTCCTGGCCGCGCAGCGCCTTGCCGGCGGCGGCGGCCGAGGGGGCGAAGGAAGCGAAGCGCTCGCCGCGCTCGGCCCACAGCAGATAGCTGAAGCCGCCGCCGTTCGAGTGGCCGGTGGCGTGGACGCGGTCCGGGTCGATCCGGAGTTCGGCGCAGAGGGTGTCGAGCAGGAGGTCGACGAAGGCCAGGTCACGGTCGCCCTGGTCGCCGGCGCCGTGCTGCCAACCGAAGCGCTTACCCTCCGGATCCGTGAGGGCGCCGGGCGTCCTCAGGCCCTGCGGGTAGACCACCACCGCCTCCGGCCAGTGTTGGTGGAGCGGCGCGCGGCGGGCGATCTGGCGGGCGGTGCCGCCGTGGCCATGGAACACCAGCACCAGCGGCGCGCCGGCTCCGGCTTCGTTCACGGCGGTCCCGGTCGCCTCGTCCGCGTCTCCTCGGCGTCTAGCGTCCTGGGGGACGCGGATCAGCGCCCAGCGCTCGGTCTCGCCTACTTCGAAGCGGCGCGGCGCCAGCTCCGGGCGCGCGCTGGCTTCCGATTCCGCCGCCCGCGGCTCCTGGGCCGAGCACGGCGAGGCGGCCCACCCCGGGGAGGCGACCGTGAGCGCCAAGAGCAAAGAGGCGCGGAGGGGGGCGCGGAGGGAGGCGGAGGGGATCCGGGTCATGCCAGGCACCATTCTGGCCTTGGAACCCGCGCGGCGGTCCGGGTTCCGCCGCTGGCGCCGCGCGGCGGGCGCCGGGATCATGCGGGGATGAGCGACGCGCCCACCCCCGAGGAAGTCCGCGAGCTGATCGCCCCCTTCGACGCGCGCGACCGCAAGGTCCTCGGCGGCGTGGTGGCGCTGCTGATGAGCGAGCCGGCGCGGATCCGCGACGGCGAGTGGCTGAACGAACGCTTCCTCCAGGTCGCGACCTTCGCCCACGGCTTCGACGAGGAGGGCGGGGCGGAGGTGGCTGGGGGAACGGACGCGGTGGAGCTCGTGCGCGGCTACGCCGAGCAGCGTCGCCGGCCGATCCTGAACGCCGCCATCGCGCTGTTCGTGCGCACCGCCGAGGAGCTGCAGGCCGGCGGCTCGCCGCCCTCGATGGAGGCGGCGCAGCAGATCGTCAGCGCTTACCTCGACGCCTGAAGCCCGGGCGCTGGGGCCCTTCAATCGTCGAAGCGCTGCCGCAGGCGCTCCGCCGCGAGCGGGGCGTCCTCGAGGCAGCCGGCCGCGTTCGCCAGCCGCGCGACCCGCAGCAGGTGCTCGCGGTCGCGGGCGCGGTCCTCGCGGTTGACCAGCATCGGGTTGTCCTGCCAGCCGTTGAGCCAGGCGAGGAAGGCCAGCCCGGCCTTGTAGTGGCGGGTAGGAGCCTCGAACACCGCCTGGCCGAGCCGCTCGCAGGGCGCCATCAGTTCGGCGTAGCGATCGCGGCGACCGTGGGCCAGGAAGCGCAGCGCCAGGCCGGCGGGGGCGGCGATGGCGTCGAAGACCCCGAGCAGGGCGTGGCTGTAGTCCTCGGGGCCGTCGCCGGCGATCAGCTCGGCGAAGTGGAAGTCGTCCCCGGTCAGGACCAGCTGCCCACGCGGCGCGATCGCGCGGCGGATCCGGCGTTCGAGCCCGGCGTCGAGCAAGGACAACTTGACGCCGTTCACCTGCTCCGGCCCCAGCGCCAGCACCCGCTCCAGGCTGTCGCCGGGGAAGTAGCCGCGCATCGCCGGGTGGAACATCTCGCCCAGCCAGTGCAGATGGACCGCGCCGTCGACGCGCGCGATGGTGTCGCGGTAGACGGCGACGAAGGCGTCGGCGTCGAGGCCCCAGGCGGTCAGCGCCGGCTGCGGCAGCAGCACCGGCGTGCCGCCGGCGGCGAGGATGCGGTTGGCCTGCCAGGCCCAGGCCTCGGCCAGCTCACCGCGGGCCGCGGGGGAGTCCGGGCGCTCGGCGAGCGGCGGGCCCTCGAGGTGGTCGACCGCCGCGCCGGCGACGAAGCCGCGCTCCAGCCCGAGCGCGCCGGTGCCCTCGATCAGCCGCTCCGCCGCCGGCCAGCCCAGCTCGAAGCGCTGCGCGGTGTCCATCGC
>CAZXTO010000376.1:0-3597 GCA_964643675.1 uncultured Planctomycetales bacterium | reverse complement strand
ACCAGTTCCCGACACGCGGCGAAGCCGCGCTGTCGGGGGAACTGGTGCCAAAGTGGCACCAAACGTCGAGGGGGCCGGCAGCGGACCCGAGGAGGGGTCAGGCGTCGCGGCGGACGACGGTGGCCGCGGCCTGGTCGGTCGGCAGCAGCAGGATCTCGGCGGCGTTGACGTGCGCCGGGCGGCTGGCGACCCACAGCACGGTCTCGGCGACGTCGGCGGCGAGCAGCGGCGTCATGCCGGTGTAGGTGGCGGCGGCCTTGATCTGGTCGCCGCGGTAGCGCACCTCGCTGAACTCGGTGTTCACCAGGCCGGGGTCGACGGTCGAGACCTTGATCCCGGCGGCGTTGAGGTCGATGCGCATGCCGGCGGTGATCGCGTCGACCGCGTGCTTGGTGCCGCAGTAGACGTTGCCGCCGGGGTAGACCTGGTGGCCGGCGATCGAGCCGATGTTGATCACGTGGCCGCGGCCGCGCTCGACCATGCCGGGCAGGACCGCGCGGCTGACCCACAGCAGGCCCTTGACGTTGGTGTCGATCATCTCCTCCCAGTCCTGGAAGGAGCCTGACTGCAGCGGGTCGAGGCCACGCGAGAGCCCGGCGTTGTTGAGCAGGATCGTCGGCGCGTCGAAGGGCGCCGGCAGCGCCGCCAGCGCGGCGTCGACGGCCTCGCGGTCACGGACGTCGAGCACGAAGCCGTGGACCGCAGCGCCGGCGGCGGCCCCGAGCTCGCCGGCGAGCGCCTCGACCCGCTCGGCCCGGCGGCCGCAGAAGGCCACCCGGGCCCCGGCGGCGAGGAAGGCCTCGACGCAGGCCTCGCCGATGCCGGCGGTGGCGCCGGTGACCAGGACCGTCTCGCCGCGCAGCGCCTCCATCACCCCGCTAGTAATCCAGGGCCTTGGAGTCGCGCTTGTCGCGCAGGAAGCCGAGGAACTCGTCGACGCTCATCGAGCGCTGCTCCTTGACCCCGTGCACGCGCAGGTTGACCAGGCCCTCGTCGACCTCGCGGCCGCCGAGCACCACCATGTACGGGATCTTCTCGACCTCGGACTCGCGCACCCGCTTGCGCAGCGGGCCGTCGGTCTTGAGCACGCCGTGGAAGCCGGCCGCCTGCACCTTGGCCAGGACCTCGGCCGCGGCCTCCTCCTGCTCCTCGGTGATCGGCAGCACCGACACCGGGCAGGGGCTCAGCCAGACCGGGAACCAGCCGGCGAAGTGCTCGATCAGGCCGCCGACGAAGCGCTCCATCGAGCCGTAGATGGCGCGGTGCACCATCACCGGCCGCTTCAGGGTGTTGTCGGCGTCGTTGAACTGGATGTCGAAGCGCTCGGGGAGGTTGAAGTCGACCTGCACGGTCGGCCCTTGCCACTCGCGGCCGAGGGCGTCCTTGATCTTGTAGTCGATCTTGGGGCCGTAGAAGACGCCGCCGCCGGGGTCGTCCTCGAGCGGCAGGTCGAGCCGCGCCGCGGCCGCCTTGAGGGCGTCCATGGCGTGCTCCCAGATGGCGTCGTCGCCGAGGTACTTCTCCGGCCGGGTCGCCAGGTAGGCGGTGTACTGGTAGCCGAAGGTGGTCAGGATCAGGTCGGTCAGCTGCAGCACGTCGACGATCTCGTCGGCCAGCTGCTCCGGGGTGCAGAAGACGTGGGCGTCGTCCTGGGTGAAGCCGCGCACCCGCAGCATGCCGTGCAGGGTGCCGCTGGGCTCGTAGCGGTAGACGGTGCCGAGCTCGGCGTAGCGCTTGGGCAGGTCGCGGTAGCTGTGGCGCCGCGAGTTGAAGATGGTCACGTGCCCCGGGCAGTTCATCGGCTTGACCCGGTGCGGGCGGCCGTCGACGTCCATCGGCGCCCAGATCATGTCCGAGTAGTTCTGCAGGTGGCCGGACTGCTCGAACACCGGCTCGCCGGCGACGTGCGGGGTGTAGACCGGCCAGTAGCCGCGCTGGTAGTGCAGCTGCCACCACCACTCCTCGAGCTGGCGCCGCACGTGGGCCAGCTTCGGGTGCCAGAACACCAGGCCGGCGCCGAAGTTCGGGTGCAGGCTGAACAGGTCCAGCTCGCGGCCGAGGCGCCGGTGGTCGCGCGCCTGGACCTCCTCGAGGTAGGCCAGGTACTTCTTCAGGTCCTTCTTCGACCACCAGGCGGTGCCGTAGATGCGCTGCAGCATCGCCTTGTCGGCGTCGCCCCGCCAGTAGGCGCCGGCGACGCTGGTCAGGCGGAAGGCGTCGCGCTTGATCTGCTTGACCGACTCGACGTGCGGGCCCTCGCACAAATCGCCCCAGCTGCCGTGCTCGTAGAAGGTGATTTCCTCGCCCTCGGGGATGTCGGCGAGCAGCTCCTCCTTGTAGGGCTGGCCCGAGGCCTGGATCCGCTCCAGCGCCGCCGCCCGGTCGAGGCTGACGCAGCGGAACTCGTCGGCCTCCTCGAGGATCTTGCGCATCTCCTCTTCGATGCGCGGCAGGTCCTCCTCGGTCAGCGGCCGGGGAAGCTCGAAGTCGTAGTAGAAGCCGTTCTCGATCGGCGGGCCGATGGCGAGCTTGCCCTCCGGGAAGAGCCGGAGCACGGCGTCGGCCATGACGTGAGAGACGGAGTGGCGGAGGGCCTCGAGGGAGACGGGGCCGTTCTGGGGTTCGAAGGGAAGGCTCATCGGGTTCGGCCGGCCGTACCTGGGCCGCGCGAAGGGCGGATTCTAGCCGCCCGGGGCGCCAAAACCCGGCCGCCGAGGACCGCGCCGAGAATTTCCCGGAATTTCGACTACCACGGTCGGACTACCCGGGTAGTAGTGGCACCTGACGATGAGCGACCCCACCCACCTCGGAGATCTCCAGCTGGCGATCATGCGCGTGCTCTGGGCTCGCGGCGAAGCCAGCTCCAGCGAGGTCCACGCCGCCCTGCTCGAGGAGCGCGGCCTGGCCCCGACCACCATCGCCACCATGCTGCGCAAGATGGAGGACAAGGGCGTGGTCGACCACCGCACCGAGGGGCGGCAGTTCGTCTACCGCCCCACCGTCGAGGAGGGTGAGGTACGGCGCGACATGGTCGGCGATCTGGTCGAGCGGCTGTTCCTGGGCGACCCGGCGGCGCTCGTCAACCACCTGCTCCACGACGCCGCGATCGATCCGGCCGAGCTCGGCCGGCTCAAGAAGCTGATCGCCGAGCGCGAACGGAACGCGCGGGGAGGCCGGCGCGGTGCTTGAATCGATCACCTCCTGGGGCCTCACCCTGCTGGTCCACAGCAGCCTTTGGCTCGGCGGAGCCTGGTTGCTGGTGACCTTGCGGCCGCAGCTGGCGGCCCGCCACCGGGACCTGCTGTGGAAGACCGCGCTGCTCGCCAGCCTGCTCGGTCCCAGCCTGCAGGCCGTCGCCGGCATCGAGCCGCTGGGCGGCCGCTTCCTGCTGCCGCTGGTCGCGGAGCAGCCGGACGCGCTCCCTGCCCAAGGCGAGGCCGGCCTCCGGCCCGATCGCCCGTTGACTCCCGAGGAGCTGGCCGCCCTGGCGCGCCTGCTCGACCGTCAGCCGGGCGTCGAGTCCGCCCTCCCCGCTGCCGGGGGCGCCCCCGCCGAGGCCGCCTGGCGCCCGGCCCTCCGCGCCCTGCTGGCCCTGGC
>CAZXTO010000375.1:0-3613 GCA_964643675.1 uncultured Planctomycetales bacterium | reverse complement strand
GGCCGCCGGGACCAGCGGCGCGGCCGTGACCTTGGCGGTGTCGAAGCAGAAGGGCTCCGACGCCACCCAGGTGGCGCGCGCGGTCCTGGCCGAGGCCGAACGCCTCCGCACCGAGGTGCTGCCGGACGGCGTCGAGTTGGTGGTGACCCGCAACTACGGCGAGACCGCCGACCGCAAGGTCAACGACCTGCTGAAGTCGATCGGCTTCGCCCTGGCCAGCGTGGTCCTGTTGCTGTTGGTCACGCTCGGCTGGCGCGAGGCGCTGGTGGTGGCGCTGGCGGTGCCGATGTCCTTCGCCCTGGCGCTGCTGGTCAACCAGCTGCTGGGCTACACCATCAACCGCGTGACCCTGTTCGCGCTGATCCTGTCGCTGGGTCTGGTGGTCGACGACCCGATCACGAACGTCGACAACATCCAGCGCCACATCCGCCGCAAGGACCGCTCGCCCAAGGACGCGGTGCTGCGCGGCGTGGCCGAGGTGCTGCCGCCGGTGATCATGAGCACGCTCACGATCATCGTCAGCTTCCTGCCGATGAGCTTCATCACCGGCATGATGGGGCCGTACATGGCGCCGATGGCGGCCAACGTGCCGCTGGCGGTGACCTTCTCCACCCTGGCGGCGCTGTCGGTGGTGCCCTGGCTGGCCTACATGCTGCTCAAGCACCTGGGGCGCAAGGAGGGCGAGAGCGGCGAGGGGGACGCGGTGGAGGAGGAGGTCGACCCGACCTCGCCGCTGCTGCGCCGCTTCTACCGCTGGGCGGTAGGTCCGTGGGTGAAGACCCGACGGCGCGCCTGGATGCTGCTCGGCATCGTGGTGCTGCTGTTCGGCGGCTCGATGTCCCTGGCGGGACTCGGGCTGGTGCCGCTGAAGATGCTGCCCTACGACAACAAGAACGAGCTGCAGCTGATGATCGACCTGCCCGAGGGCAGCACGCTCGAGCGCACCGACGCGGTCGTGCGCGCCTTCGAGGAGTACCTGGCCGGGCAGCCCGAAGTGACCGACTACGAGTCCTTCGTCGGCGTGCCCTCGCCGATGGACTTCAACGGTCTGGTGCGTCACACCTACCTGCGCCGTTCTCCGGAGCTGGCGGACATCCGCGTCAACATGCTGCCGAAGGAGCAGCGCGAGCTGCAGAGCCACGCCATCGCCCTGCGCATGCGCGGCGACCTGGAGCGGATCGCGGCCGAGCAGGGTGCGGTGATGCGGCTGGTGGAGGTGCCGCCCGGGCCGCCGGTGCTGGCGACCGTGGTGGCCGAGGTCTATGGCGAAGACGACACGCCCTACGCCGAGCTGGTGGCGGCCGGGGAGCGGGTGCGGGAGCTGATGGCGGGGGAGCGCGGGCTGACCGACCTCGACGTGCTCGCCAGCGAGCCGCACCGGCGCCTGCACTTCTCGCTCGACCGACTGCAGGCCAGCCTGCACGGGGTCGAGGAGACCCAGGTCTCCGAGCTGCTCGGGACCGCCGTGACCGGTCGACAGGCCGGCACCTTGCGCACTCCGGGAGAGCGGCAGCCCCTGCCGATCGACGTCCAGCTCCCGCGCACCCAGCGCAGCGGGGCGGCGGAGCTCGGCTCGCTGGCGGCGCGGACCGGGGACGGCTCCCTGGTCGCGCTGGAGGAGCTCGGCGCCTTCGAGGAGGTGCCGGCCGACCCGGTCGTCTACCACAAGAACCTGAAGCCGGTGGTCTACGTCACCGGCGAGATGGCGGGGCGGCCGCCGGCCGAGGCGATCCTGTCGCTGCAATCCAAGCTGGCCGAGGACCCGCTGCCGGCCGGGATCGGCGTGGAGTGGGCCGGCGAAGGCGAGTGGGAGGTCACGGTGCGGGTGTTCCGCGACCTCGGCCTGGCCTTCGGCGCGGCGATGCTCTTCATCTACCTGCTGCTGGTGGTCGAGACCGGCTCGCTGGTGATGCCGCTGCTGGTGATGATGGCGATCCCGCTGACCGCGATCGGCATCATGCCGGGCTTCTGGCTGCTCAACCGCTTCTTCGCGGTCGAGGTCGGCGGCTACCTGGATTCGATCTACTTCACCGCCACCGCGATGATCGGCATGATCGCCCTCGGCGGCATCGTGGTGCGCAACTCGCTGGTGCTGATCGAGTTCATCAGCGAGGCCCGCGCCGCCGGCGCCAGCCTGCGCGAGGCGATCTACGAGAGCGGGGCGGTGCGCATGCGGCCGATCCTGCTCACCGCCGGCACGACCGCCCTCGGCGCCTGGCCGATCACCCTCGACCCGATCTTCAGCGGCCTCGCCTGGGCCTTGATCTTCGGCCTGGTGGCCTCGACCTTCTTCTCGCTGGTCGTGGTCCCCGCCACCTACTTCCTGCTCGAATCCCGCAAGGGCTAATTCGGGGTCGTACATCCATTCTTCCGGACCGG
This sequence comes from uncultured Planctomycetales bacterium, assembly GCA_964643675.1. Lineage (GTDB taxonomy): Bacteria > Planctomycetota > UBA1135 > UBA1135 > UBA1135 > J029. The sequence goes on along the minus strand of CAZXTO010000375.1, from coordinate 1,234 downwards.
CGCCGGCAACGCGCCAGGCGGCCGGCCTGCTGCCGGCCGCCCGATCGCCGGGCTGCCGGCGCCGTTCCGAAAGAATGAATGTACGACCCCGAATTCGCCTCTCGTATGCTGGGACATGGACGCGGGGCGCTGGGAGCGGCTGAAGGAGCTGTTCGAGCAGGCCGAGGGGCTGCCGGAGGAGGAGCGTGCGGCCTTCGCCGCGCAGGCCTGCGGCGGGGACGAGGAGCTGCGCGGCGAGCTGCTCTCCCTGCTCGGCGCCAGCGAGCAGCCGGCTGGGCTCGCCCTCGACGGCGACGCGGCGGCCATGTTCTCCGGCCCGCTCGAGCCGGACGCCGGCGGCGGCCTGGTGGGGGAGCGGGCCGGCCCCTTCGAGCTCCAGGAGCACCTCGCCTCCGGCGGCATGGGCGAGGTCTACCGCGGTCTGCGCGCCAGCGACTTCGAGCAGACCGTGGCGGTCAAGGTGATCCGCCCCGGCTTCGACACCGGCACCCTGCTCCAGCGCTTCCTCAGCGAGCGGCAGACCCTCGCCGGCCTGCAGCACCGCAACATCGCCAAGCTGGTCGACGGCGGCCAGCTCGCCAACGGCGCCCCCTGGCTGGCGATGGAGTTCATCGACGGCCTCCCGCTGACGGCGTGGATCGACCAGCGAGGCCTCGACACGGCCGCGCGCCTGCGCCTGTTCCTGCAGGTCTGCGACGGGGTCGACTACGCCCACCGCCGCCTGGTCGTGCACCGCGACCTGAAGCCCGCCAACGTCCTGGTCACCGCCGATGGCACCGCCAAGCTGCTCGACTTCGGCATCGCCAAGCTGCTCGACCCCGAGGCCCTGCCGGACGGCGCCGAGCTCACGGTGGCCCCGCTGCTGGCCATGACCCCGGAGTACGCCAGCCCGGAGCAGGTGCGCGGCGAGCCGGTCAGCACCTCCAGCGACGTCTACTCGCTCGGGGTCATGCTCTACCGGGTGCTGACCGGCGCCCAGCCCTACGAGCTCCCGACCCGCGCCATCCGCGACATCGAGCGGGTGGTCTGCGACAGCGAGCCGCCGCCGCCGAGCCGGGGCGGGGCCCTCGGGCGCTGGGCCGGGGACCTGGACGCCATCGTCGGCATGGCGCTGCGCAAGGAGCCGGAGCGGCGCTACCCGAGCGCCGACGCCCTGGCCCAGGACCTGCGGCGCTGCCTGGCCGGCCTGCCGGTGCTGGCCCTCTGCCTCAGCCTGGGCGGCGTCGAGCCGGTG
>CAZXTO010000374.1:0-2500 GCA_964643675.1 uncultured Planctomycetales bacterium | reverse complement strand
GCCGTTGACCATCTTCAGGCCGAGGGTGGTCTGCAGGTTGGCCAGCTCGTCGACCTTGCCGCGCAGCATGACGACGTCGCCCTCGCAGATCTCCTCGTGGAAGTAGGGCGGCCAGTGCATGTCCTCGCCGCGCACGAAGAACAGCATCTCCACGCCGGCGCCGACGAAGGCCTCGGCGTAGGTCTTGCCGACCAAAGGCGAGGTCTTGCCGATCACCAGCTCGGTGACGTACTCGCGCGAGCCGGCGCCGCCGACCATGGCGGACAGCGAGTGGCGCTTCGGCAGCAGCTTGGTGCCGAAGAAGGCCATGAACAGGATGCCCGCCACGGCCAGCGGCACGCCGAGGGCCGTCATCTCGAACATCTCGAGCGGCGCCTGGCCCAGGTTCTCGGCCGCGCCGCTCACCAGCAGGTTGGTCGAGGTGCCGACCAGGGTGCACATGCCGCCGAGGATCGAGGCGAAGCTGAGCGGGATCATCAGCCGCGACGGCGCCACGCCGGTCTTGCGCGACAGCCCGAGCAGCACCGGGATGAAGACCACCACGACGCCGGTGTTGTTCAGCACCGAGCTGACCGCCGCCGCGATCAGCCCGACCAGCAGCACCATGCCGCGCTCGCCGCCGCCGCTGTAGCGCAGCACCATGCGCGCCAGGAATTCGATCGCGCCGGTGCGGTTCAGGCCCTCGCCGATGATGTACAGCGCCGCGATGGTGATGACGGCGTAGTTCTGGAAGCCGTGCAGCGCCTCGGCCACGTCGAGCACACCGGTCGCGACCAGGGCCACCATCAAGCCCAGTCCGATGAAGTCGAGCGAAGCCTTCTCGAGGACCAGGAGGATCAGGACCAGGAAGGTCAACGCGACGACGAGGATGGCGTCGGCGCCCATCGCCTAGATCTTAGGTGACGCGCTGCCCCGAGGAAGGGCTCAGGCGGCCTCGTCGAGGGCCGGGGGGAGCACCCGCAGGGCGCCGGCGGTCGGCGGATCGGGCGCGGCCGGGCGCGGATCGGCGCTGGCGCCGGCCTGGCTCAGCACCACCGGCACGGTCAGGAGCAGGATCCAGAGGTCCAGCAGCAGGGACCGGCGCTCGACGTACTCCAGGTCGAATTCGAAGCGCCGCGCCCACGGCAGCAGGTTGCGGCCGCGCACCTGGGCCAGGCCGGTGATGCCCGGCAGGCACCGGTGGCGGCGGCGCCGGACCCCGGGGTCGCCCGGCAGGTGGCAGGCCAGCTGCGGCCGGGGGCCGACCAGGCTCATCTCGCCCCGCAGCACGTTCCAGAGCTGGGGCAGCTCGTCGAGGCTGCTCCGCCGCAGCAGGCGGCCGAGCGGGCTCGGGGGCCCGCCGCCGGGCGGCAGGGTGCGCAGCTTGAGGATCGTGAAGGGTCGCCCGCCGCGGCCGATCCGCTGCTGCCGGAACAGCACCGGTCCCTGGCCGGAGATCCCGATCGCGGCCGCGGCCAGCGCCAGCAGCGGCGCCAGCAGCACCAGCGCCGCGCTGGCGCCGACCAGGTCCAGGATCCGTTTCAGGGTGTCTTGCACGATCGCCCGGGAGTCTACCAGCCCTTCAGACGCGGCCCGCCGCCCCGGTCATCCCGGATTCGGCCCGGAAGCCTGCCGCAGCGCCCCTTCGATGCCGGCGCTGGGCTCGAAGCCGAGCGCCTCGCGGGCGCGGGAGACGTCGGCGCGGCTGTGACGCACGTCGCCGGCGCGGAAGGGCCCGTACTCGGGCTCCCAGCCGGCGCAGGGCACGCCTTCGCCCGCGAGCTGGTCGCGGATCAGGGTGTAGAGCTGGTTCAGCGAGGTGGAGCGGCCCAGGGCCACGTTGTAGACCGCCCCGCAGGCGTCGTCGGGGGCGGTGGCGGCGAGCAGGTTGGCCTGGACCACGTCCTCGACCGGGCAGAAGTCGCGGGTGGTCTCGCCGTCGCCGAAGATCGACGGGCGCTGGCCGCGGCGGAACTCGGCGAACCAGCGCGGGATCACCGCCGCGTAGGCGCCGTCGGGGTCCTGGCGGGCGCCGAGCACGTTGAAGTAGCGCAGGCCGGCGGTGCGCAGGCCGAAGCAGTCGTCGTAGAGCCGCGCCATCTGCTCGCCGAGGTGCTTGCTGGCGCCGTAGGGCGAGAGCGGGCGGCCGATGCGGTCCTCGACCGCCGGCACCGCGACCTCGTCGCCGTAGACCGCCGAGGAGCTGGCGTAGACGAAGCGGCCGACGCCGGCCAGGCGCGCGGCCTCGAGCACCTTGGCGAAGCCGTCGACGTTGACCGACATCACCCGGGCGGGCTCGGCCATGCTGAGCGGCACCGAGCTGAGCGCGGCCTGGTGGAGCACCACCTCGGCGCCCGCGCAGGCCGCCTCGCAGGCCGCGGCGTCGCGGATGTCGCCCTCGAGCAGGCGGAAGCGCTGCCAGGCGCTGGCGCCGACCGCGGCCGCGACGGCGTCCAGGTTGGCGCGGTGACCGGTCGAGAAGTCGTCCAGGCCGACCACCTCGGCGCCGCGTCGCAGCAGC
>CAZXTO010000373.1:0-3630 GCA_964643675.1 uncultured Planctomycetales bacterium | reverse complement strand
CCCGGTGACCGACGCCGGCGCGCTCGACGAACTGCTCGAGGGCTCCCTGCCCAGCTTCGGCGGCGGCTTCCTGCGCCGGGTCTGGCAGCTGCTCGACCAGGCCATCGGCCGCGGCGTGCCGATGACCCTCTCGGTGGCCGGGCCGGTGACCGCCTCGGGCCAGCACTACGCGTGACTCAACCCGCTGCTCGACAGCGGCTGGTTCGCCTGGCTGTCGGTCACCGACGCCATCTGCTACCACGACCTGCACCGCGCCCTCGCCAGCGTGCGCGAGTCGGACTTCCGCGAGGTGCCGATCTTCGGCGACGACGGCCAGCTGCGCGACGACTCCGTGATCCGGATCACCGACATCGGCTTCCCCGAGGAGGTCCTGCTCGACACCGACGCCTTCCTGCGCGAGCTGCTGGGCCGGCCGGAGTTCCAGCGCCGCATGAGCGGCCCGGAGTTCCGCTTCCTGCTGGGGCGCTGCGCGGCCGAGACCGAGCGGGCCACCGGCGCTCGCGAGGGCCTGCTGGCGCTCTGCCAGCGCAAGGCCCTGCCGGTCTTCGTCGGCGCGCCGGCCGACGGCTCGGTGTTCCTGAACTCGGTGGCCCGCTGGGCCGACATGCGCAACGGCGGCGCCGCCCACGCCTTCGAACTGGATCTGCACGAGGAGGTCTTCGAGTCCTGCGCCTACCACTGGTGGGGCCTGCGCGAGTCCGAGACCGAGGCCCTCGGCACCCTGATCCTGGGCGGCGGCGTACCCAAGAACTTCAACCTGCAGCCCGAGCCGGCGCTGGGCCAGGTGCTCGGCTTCCCCGACATCGGCGGCTACCTCTACGACATCCAGATCACCACCGCGCCGGTCACCGACGGTTCGCTGTCGAGCTGCCCGCCGGCCGAGGCCGTGACCTGGGGCAAGGTCGACAAGGACCACTACCAGTCCACCACCGAGAGCTTCTCCTGCGACTACTCGGTGGTCATGCCCTTCCTGGCCAAGGCGCTGCTCGACAAGCGCGCCCGGCTGGCCGCGCTGCGCGAGGAGCTCGGCGAGGAGGCCCTGTGGGAGCGCCACCCCGAGGCCCGCGGCTACCTGCGCCCGACCGAGGGCTACCGGCTGTTCGAGCAGCGCGAACGCCTGATCGCGGCGCTGCTGGAAGAGCGCCGCCAGCAGGCCTAGGAAGCGAGTCCCCCGCCACCCGGTCCCCCGCTCCCCATGCTCTTCCCCAGCGTCGCTTTCCTGCTCTTCTTCGCGGGGGTGCTGGCGACCGACCTGGGCCTGCGCGGACGCGCCCGGCCGCGCAAGCTGGCCCTGCTGCTGGCCTCGTACGGCTTCTACGCGGCCTGGGACTGGCGCTTCCTCGGCCTGATCCTGCTCAGCACCGGGACCGACTACTGGGTCGGCCGCCGCCTCGGCCGGACCACCGCCTCCGCCGCGCGCCGGCGCCTGGTCGGCCTCAGCCTGGCGCTCAACCTGGGCCTGCTCGGCCTGTTCAAGTACTTCGACTTCTTCGTCGGCGGCGCCGCCGAGCTGCTCGCGGGGCTGGGCATCGCCGCCTCTCCCCCGCTGCTCCAGCTGGTGCTGCCGGTCGGCATCTCCTTCTACACCTTCCAGACCCTCAGCTACACGCTCGACGTCGCCGCCCGCCGGCTCGAGCCCTGCCGCGACCCGCTCGACTTCGCGCTCTTCGTCGCCTTCTTCCCGCAGCTCGTCGCCGGCCCGATCGTGCGCGCGCGCGACTTCCTGCCGCAGCTGGCCGAGAACCCGCGCCCGACCCGGGCCGGGATCTCCCTGGGGCTCTACGACGTCTGCTCCGGCCTGTTCAAGAAGGTCGTGCTGGCCGACCTGATCGGCGCCGGCCTGGTCGACCCGCTGCACGCCGAGCCCGAGCGCTTCGGCGCGGCCGGCGCCCTGCTCGGCGTCTACGGCTACGCCTTCCAGCTCTACGGCGACTTCGCCGGCTACAGCCAGATCGCGATCGGCCTGGCGCGCATGCTCGGCTTCCGCCTGCCGGTCAACTTCCGCGCCCCCTACCTGGCGCGCACCATGAGCGAGTTCTGGCGCCGCTGGCACATCTCGCTGTCGACCTGGCTGCGCGACTACCTCTACCTGCCACTCGGCGGCAGCCGCGACGGCGTCGGCCGCACCCGCCGCAACCTAATGATCACCATGGTGCTCGGCGGCCTGTGGCACGGCGCTGGCGGCAACTTCCTGATCTGGGGGGCGATCCACGGACTGGCTCTCGTGATCTCCCACGAACGTCGCCGGCGTCGCCGCGCCGCCGGAAGACCGCTGGCCGACGGCGCCCTCGCCCGGCTGCGCCAGCGGGTGGTGGTCTTCCACCTGTGGGCCGGCTCGCTGGTCTTCTTCCGCGCCCCCGACCTCGACGGCGCGCTGGCCGTCTTCGCCGCCTGCGGCCGCGCCGCCGGGGAGCTGCCGCGCTCGGCGCTGGGCCTCGCCGCCTTCGCCCTCACCCTGCTGCTCCACCTCTCGAGCGAGCGCCTGAAGCCTCGCCTGGTGCGCGCCTACGCGCGCCTCGCCCCCGAGCTCCAAGGCGCGCTGCTGCTGCTCCTGCTCGGCCTGCTCAGCATGCTGATGAACGAGGCCCGCCCCTTCGTCACTTCCAATTCTGATGCTGCCCGCCAACCGCCAACTGCTCCGCATCGCGCTCGGCTTCGGCGCCGCGCTGCTGCTGACCAACCTGCTGGCCGGGGCGCTGGGCCTGCGCTGGAACGCGACCGGCTCGCACCGGCACCTGCAGCTCCTGCGCCACTTCGAGCGCGAGGCCGGGAGCCCGGCGGTGGTCCTGTTCGGGAGCTCGATGACCCGGCACGCCTTCCCCAGCCAGGTGCTCGAGGAGCAGCTCGCGGCGGCCGGCAAGCCCGCCGAGGTCTGGAACCTCGGGCTGCCCGGCGCCACCGCTCCGCTCACCCTGGCGCTGCTGGAGCAGGTCCTGGGCGAGGAGCGCGCTCCCCACTGTTTGGTGGTCGAAGCCAGCGCCTTCTTCTGGAACGAGCGGCGCGAGGGCAGCGGCGCCGCCATGCACTGGCGTTGGTTCGCCTCCCCCGCCGCCGCCGCCGCCGAGCTCGGCGAGCGCGGCTTCGACCCGCTGGCGGCCAGCCTGCGGCGCCAGGCCTGGGGCGCCGAGGCGCTTTGGCGTTGGCCGCAGTTCCGCTTCGGCGGCATCGACCGCCGCCACTACGCGCGCCTGCGCGCCAATCACGGCGGCGTCTACACGCCGGCGATCTACCAGGCCCTGGAGCGCGGCGAGCTGGAGCTGCCCGGCTCCCACCTCGACCCCGTGCCGCTCGAGCAGGCCCGCGCCGGCCTCGAACCGCTGCGCTACGGCCAGCGCTGGCAGGCGGAATTCGACCGCCTCGCCGACGCCTGCGAGGCGCGCGGGGTGCAGCTCGTGCTGGTCGAGCTGCCGCTCCACCCCGAGCTCCTGGCGAGCCTGCCGGCGGCCGCGAGTTCGGGCTTCCACGACTGGATCGCCGAGGCTTGCGCCGCCCGCGGCCTGCCTCTGGTCCAGGTGCCGGAGCCGGCCCCGCACCCGCTGCCCGACGGCGGCGTCGAGCCCGCCTTCCGCGACGCCATGCACCTGGCGCCGCGGCCGGCCGCCGCCGCCGCGCGCGCCTTCGTCGACGATT
>CAZXTO010000372.1:0-3630 GCA_964643675.1 uncultured Planctomycetales bacterium | reverse complement strand
CTCGATCCTGGACGGCTGCCGGCTCTCCTACGGCGAGGTCCGGAAATTCCCCCACTGCGACCTGGACGCCCTGCGGCGCCACCTCGAGGCCACCGAGGACCGCGCCCGCCTGATCGTGACCGACGGCCTGTTCAGCATGATGGGCGACCTGGCGCCGATCCCGCAGATGGTCGAGCTGGCCCAGGAGCACGGCGCCCGCCTTCTGGTCGACGACGCCCACGGCTTCGGCGTGCTCGGCGCCCACGGCACCGGCACCGCCGACCACTTCGGCCTCAACGGCGAGGTCGACCTGGTGATGGCCACCTTCTCCAAGTCGATGGCCGGCATCGGCGGCTTCGTGGCCGGCCCGGTCGAGGTGATCGAGTTCATCCGCCACAACGCCCGCACCATGATGTTCTCGGCCTCGGTGCCGCCGCCGGTGTGCGCCGCCAGCCTGGCCTGCCTGGACATCATCGAGCAGGAGCCGGAGCGGCGGGTGCGGGTCAAGGAGCTGGCCGCCCGCGGCCGCGAGGGCCTGCAGCAGCTCGGCTTCGACACCGGCCCCTCCGAGGGACCGATCGTGCCGGTGATCCTCGGCAACCGGGAGCGGACCTTCGTGTTCTGGAAGATGCTGGTCGAGGAGGGCGTGTTCGTGAACCCGGTCACGACTCCGGCGGTGCCGCCCGGCATGGACCTGCTGCGCTGCTCCTTCATGGCCACCCACACCGAGGAGCAGGTCGACTGCTTCCTGGCCGCCTTCGAGCGGGTCCGTTCGCGGCTGCCGCGGGCCGCGGTGACGCCGCCGCAAGCCGCCAGCTGAGCCTCCAGGACGAAGCCGACAAGGGGCCGCCGAGGGCCGCCGCGCCGCCGCTACAGTAGGCGGTGCCCGGCATGGAACCGTTCGTCCACCTCCACGTCCACACCGAGTACTCCCTCCTCGACGGCGCCAACCGGATCCCCGATCTGGTGCAGGCGGCGGTCGAGGACGAGCACCAGGCCCTCGCCATCACCGACCACGGCAATTTGTTCGGGGCGGTCGAGTTCTACAAGGCCTGCCGCAAGAAGGGCGTCAACCCGATCCTCGGCTGCGAGGTCTACGTCGCCAAGGAGTCGCGCCTCAAGAAGCACAACCGGCGCGAGAACCCCTATACCCACCTCACCCTGCTGGCCCGCGACGCCGCCGGCTGGAAGAACCTGATGAAGCTCAGCTCGCTGGCCCACCTCACCGGCCAGCACTTCCGGCCCCGAATCGACATGGAGCTGCTGCACCAGTACGCCGGCGGCATCACCTGCCTGTCCGGCTGCATGTCGGGCCCGGTCAACCGCTTCCTGCGCGACGGCGACGAGGAGGGCGCCCTGCGCATGGCCGGCGAGCTGCAGGACCTGTTCGGCAAGGAGCACTTCTTCCTCGAGGTGATGCGCAACGGCATGGAGGAGCAGGACCGCCTCACCGAGGGCATGACCCGGCTGATGCCGCGGGTCGAGGCGCCGCTGGTGGCGACCAACGACATCCACTACCTGCGCCACGAGGACTGCCACACCCAGGACGCCCTGCTGTGCCTGCACCAGAACGCCAAGATCCACGACCCGGACCGCTGGCGGATGGACACCGACACGCTGTTCTTCCGCACCCGCGAGCAGATGAACCGGATCTTCTCCGACCTGCCGCAGGCGCTGACCAACACCCTGCGGGTGGCGGAGCAGGTGGACGTCGAGATCGAGCTGGGCCGCCACCGGCTGCCGGTCTTCGTGCCCGACGACGGCAGCACGCCGGACCAGCTATTCCGCAAGCTGTGCGAGCAGGGCTTCGCCCAGCGCTACCCGGGCAACCCGAGCGAGGCGCGCGAGCGGCTCGAGTACGAGATGACCGTGATCAGCGAGATGGGCTTCGTGTCCTACTTCCTGATCGTGTGGGACCTGATCCACTACGCCCGCACCCAGGGCATCCCGGTCGGCCCGGGGCGCGGCTCGGCGGCCGGCTCGCTGGTGGCCTACTGCCTCGACATCACCCGCATCGACCCGCTCAAGTACGACCTGATCTTCGAGCGCTTCCTCAACAGCTCGCGGGTCTCGATGCCGGATATCGACATCGACTTCTGCAAGGCGCGGCGCGAGGAGATGCTGACCTACACGCGCGAGCGCTACGGCGACGAGAACGTGTGCCAGATCATCACCTTCGGCAAGCTGAAGGCGAAGAACGCCCTGCGCGACATGGCGCGGGTGCTGGACGTCCCGCTGCCGGAGGTCGACGCGGCGGCCAAGAAGGTGCCCGATGGCCCCGGCGTCAAGCTGTCCAAGGTGCTGCAGACCGAGGCCGAGCTGGCGGCGATCGGCGAGAGCTCCGAGATCAACCGCCAGTGGTTCGACCTGGCGCTGAAGGTGGAGGGCTTCTCGCGCAACAGCGGGGTGCACGCCGCCGGCGTCATCATCGCCGATGAGCCGCTGATGGAGATCGTGCCGCTGTCGCGGCAGAACGACTCCACCACCACCCAGTGGGACATGAAGGTGTGCGAGGAGTTCGGCCTCCTCAAGATGGACTTCCTCGGCCTGCGCACCCTCACCATCCTCGACGACGCGGTCAAGATGGTGGCGGCGCGGCTCGGCGATGAGGTCGACCTGGCCACCATCCCGCTCGACGACGCGCCGGTCTACGAGCTCTTGCGCGAGGCCGACACCGAGGGCGTGTTCCAGCTCGAATCCGGCGGCATGCGGCGCCTGCTCGGCGACCTGAAGCCGGACTGCTACGAGGACGTGATCGCGGTGCTGGCGCTGTTCCGGCCCGGCCCGCTCGGCTCCGGCCTGCACGAGACCTACGCCCGCCGCAAGCACGGCACCGAGCAGGTCAGCTTCCCCCACCCGCTGCTCGAGGAGGTCCTGAAGGAGACCTACGGCGTGCTGATCTACCAGGAGCAGATCATGCGCGTGGCGCAGAAGATGGGCGGCTTCAGCCTCAACGAAGCCGACACCCTGCGCAAGGCGATGGGCAAGAAGAAGCGCGAGCTGATGGAGCCGTTCGAGGAGCCGTTCCAGAAGGGCGCCGCCGAGCAGGAGGTCCCGGCCGCGGTCGCCAAGGAGGTGTGGGACACGATGGTCAAGTTCGCGGAGTACGGCTTCAACAAGAGCCACTCCGCGGCCTACGCCATGGTCACCTACCAGGCGGCCTACATGAAGGCCCACTACCCGGCCGAGTTCTACGCCTCCTCCTTCACCCACGAAGCGGCGGACTCCGACAAGCTGCGGGTGCTGCTCGAGGACGCCCGGCGCCACGGCATCGAGGGGCTGCCGCCGTGCGTGAACGAGTCCGGGTCCGACTTCTCGGTCAACCGCGAGGGCGCGGTGCGCTTCGGCCTGGGCGCGGTCAAGGGGGTCGGCGCCGGCGCCGCCCAGACCCTGGTCGAGCTGCGCGCCAAGCGCGACGGCGGCGCCTACCCCGGCCTCGACGAACTCTACGTCGACGCCGCCTCCCAGAACCTGACCAAGACCACCCTCGAGGGCCTGATCAAGGCCGGCGCCATGGACTGCTTCCCCGGGGTCCGCGTGGACCTGCTGGAGCAGCTCGAGGGCAGCCTGCGCTCGGCCTCGGCGCGGGCCAAGGACCGCGCCGCGGGCCAGGCCTGGCTGTTCGGCGGCGACGCCGGCGGCGGCCTGGGC
>CAZXTO010000371.1:0-3638 GCA_964643675.1 uncultured Planctomycetales bacterium | reverse complement strand
CGCGGCCAGGCGCGCGACCGGCGGGAACCAGGGCGCGGCGCCCTCCGGCGGCGCCGGCGCCGGCGCCGGGTCCTGCCCGCAGGCGCCCAGCAGGGCGACCAACCCCGCCGCCCCCAGGGTCGAACGGAGCCTCGCCGGGTAGAATCTTTCCCCCATGTCGAACAGTAGCAGCGCCTCGCGGATCGGTTTCCGCCTCGGACCGCACCGGGTCCCGCATGGGCTGGCGCTGGCCCCGATGGCGGGCAACACCAACCTAGCCTACCGCCGCCTGTGCCGGAAGTTCGGCGCCGAGCTCACCACCACCGAGATGGTGTCCTCGAAGGCGCTCCAGTTCGAGGACCGCAAGTCGCTGCAACTGCTCGAGAAGGGCGCCGATGAGGAGCCGGTCGCGGCCCAGGTGTTCGGGGCCGAACCCGAGGTGCTGGCGCGGGCGGCCGAGGTGGTGCAGGGCTGCGGCTTCCACGCCGTCGACCTGAACGTGGGCTGCCCGGTGCCGAAGATCACCGGCGGCGGCGGCGGCAGCGCCCTGCTGCGCGAGCCCGAGCTGGCGGCCGACTGCGTCGCGGCGATGGCGGCGGCGGCCACCATCCCGGTCACGGTCAAGATCCGGGCCGGCTGGGACCAGGACAACCGCAACGCGCCCGAATTCGCCCAGCGCATGGAGCAGGCCGGCGCCCAGGCGATCACCGTGCACGGGCGCACCCGGGAGCAGAAGTACTCGGGGCGCGCGGACTACGAGCTGATCGGCCGGGTGGTCGAGGCGGTCGAGGTGCCGGTGATCGGCAACGGCGACGTCACCGACCTGGAGTCCGCGCGGGCCCTGCTGGCGCAGGGCGTGGCCGGCATCGCCGTGGGCCGCGGCGCCCTCGGGCGGCCCTGGCTGTTCGCCCAGCTCCGGGCCCTGCTCGACGGCGCTCCGGTCCCCGAGGCGCCGGACATGACGGAGCGCGCCGAGCTGCTGTGGGAGCTCGGCACCGGCGTCTGCGCGCTCTACGGCGAGCGGGTCGGCATGCGGGTCATGCGCCGCCTGGCCGCGGACTTCTTCCGCGAGACGCCTGGCGCGGCGGCCCTGCGCTCGCGCTGCCACCAGCTCGAGCAGCTGGAGGACCTGCGCGGCCTGGTCGCGCGCGGCTTCGACCCGTCGGCGGATTGAGCGGCGGCGGCGCCTCCGCCGGGCCGCTTCCCATGCCAGGGGAGGACCGCGGCGGCCGGACTCAGCCCTCGTCGGTCTCGATCACCGCGGCGGTGGCCGGGGCGCTGCCGTCCCAGTTCAGGCCCTGCACCGTCTGCAGCTTGATGGCCGCCTTGGCGTAGGCCATGCGGGCGTTCTTCTCGGCCGTCAGCGCGGTCTCCAGGTCGCGCTGGAACTGCAGCACCTGGAAGTTGGTGGAGGCGCCCTCACGCAGGCGGCGCTGCTCGGCCTCGAGCTGGCGCTCGGCGACCCGGCTGGCGAGCGCGGTCGCCGCCACCCGTTCGGCCAGGTAGTTGAGGTTGCGCACCGCCTCGCGCACCTCGGTGGCGATCTCGTTGCGGCGGTCGCGCAGGGTGCGCTGGGCCAGCTCATAGGCGTAGCGCCCGCGACGCTCGGCGCCGCTGAACTGGCGGTTGCCGAGCGGCATCTCGAACACCAGGCCGACCGTGTAGCCGACGAAGTAGAAGCCGCGCGCGGTCTCGAAGGCCTCGGCGACCTGGCGCGCGGTGCCCGAGCTGTTGCCGCTGGCGGTGAGGTCGAGCTGGGGCAGCCGGTTGCGCCGCGACACGTCCCAGTCGAGCCGCTTCTGCTCCAGGTCGAGCTCGAGCTGGCGCAGCTCCGGCCGGTGCTCGAGGGCGGTGGCGAAGGCGCGCTCCCAGTCGAGCTCGGTGGCGACCGGCTCGGGCGGCGCGCTGGTGGGCAGGAACTCGAGCCGCCAGTCGTTGGCGTCCTCGAGCGGGAACAGCAGCAGGCGCAGCCGGTCCTGGCCCTGGGCGACCGCGTTGCGGGCCGTCAGCAGGGCCTCGGTGCGGGTGGCGATGTCGGCGTCGGTCTGGACCACCTCGACCTCGGCCGCCGAGCCGACCTTGTACTTGGCGAGGGTGATCTGACGCAGCTCCTCGGCCAGCTGCAGCGACAGCTCCTTGACCTTGACGTCCTCGATCGCGAAGGCCAGGTCCCAGTAGGCGTCGACCGCGGCCTGCAGGGCGGTGTTCTCGCTGGTCCGCACCCCGGCGCCGGCCTGATCGGCGGCGAGCTCCGCGCTCCGCACGGCGTAGGTGCCGTTCATCAACCAGCCTCCGCGCAGCAGCGGCTGGGTCACGTTGAAGCTGATGCCGACGTCCGACTGCGGGTTGAAGCCGAAGAAGTTCTCCGGCAGGTTGTCCTCGGAGTAGTTCTCGTTGACCGCGAGCTGGACCGTGCCGCCGGTGACCAGGGTGGAGCGCAGCCCCTGCTGCGCCGACCAGGAGCGCACGTGCTGAGCCGGCAGACCGCCGGAGAACAGGCCGCCGGAGGTCGGCGTCTCGCCATAGCTGTAGGTCAGGTCGCCGAACAGCACCGGGTCGAAGCCGCCTTCGGCCTCCTCGATGCCGGACAGCGCCGCCAGGGCTTGGAGCTGGGCCTGGTGAAAAGCGGGGGCGTTCTGGCCGACCAGGCGGACCACGTCCTCGATGCGCAGCGGGAAGGAGTCGGCCGGAGCGCCTTCGGGGGCGGCCGCGGGATCCTGCAGGGAGGGCGAAGCGAGGCTCAGGAGGAGGAGGGGCAGCATGAGCGAAGACCGGCAGGATACAGCCGCCAAGCGGCCCCTAGTCCTGCGGGGTCCCCTGCTTACGCCAGCTCAGCAGGGCTTCCAGCCGTTTTCTGGCGGGCCCTTCCTCGAGCTCCTCGAGGGCGCTCTCCAAGGCCGCCGCCGCGAGCAGCTGGCGGGTCTCGCTGGGCCGCTTGCGCTGGAGCCGCTCGAGTTCGCTGAGGGCGCGCCAGAACTCCCAGCTCAAGCCCCCCTGCAAGGAAGACTCATACCAACCGAGGTAGGCGCGGGCCTGGGCCTCGACGGGCTTGGCCCGGAGCTCCAGGGCCTTCTTCAACCAGGCCAGCTTGGCCTCGTACTGGCGGTCGCGGGCGGCCACCCGACCTGCCAGGCGGTGATGATGGCCGCGCCGGGCCGGCGGCTTGAGGAAGACCAGCTCGCGCTCCCCCACCCGGACCAGGCGGCCGCGGTCGGCCAGGTAGGAGAAGCTCGCGGGCGGCCGCTTCCCGTGCAGGGCGTCGATCCGCTTCAGCTCGACGCGGGTGCCGATCTCGCCGATGGCGCGCGCTTCGGTGACCTCGGCGACCACGATCCAGCTCGACTCGGCGATCACCGGCTCGAGCTCGCACCAGGGTTCGATCGGGAGTTGGGCGAGCGGGGCCGGGGAGGCCAGGAGCAGGAGGGCGGCGATCAATCGACGGGCCAGAGCTGGCGGTTGCGGTCGGCAGCCTGCCAGCATACCCGTGAAGCCGGATCCAGGCCGGTCGGGCTGGCCGCCAAGGCCGGGTCCCGGCGGCCGTCGAGCACCACGATCCAGCCCCCCAGCCAGGCGTGGGAGTCCGGATCCTGGTTCCAGAGCTGGCGCACGCGGGTGACCACGGCGTCGACCGGCATGCCGGCGCTGCCGGAGGCCAGCAG
>CAZXTO010000370.1:0-3649 GCA_964643675.1 uncultured Planctomycetales bacterium | reverse complement strand
GGGCACGCGGAAGGTCCGCTCCGACACCACCGGACGCCGCCGGCCGCTGTCGTCGGGTTCGCCGAGGTCCACCTCGGCCAGCTCGACCTCGCGCACCGCGCCGTCGCCGAAGAAGGCCATCGGCGCCACCAGCTCCTCGAGCTCGACGCCCTCGACCGCGGCCTCCTCGATCTCCTCGTGGATCGCCGGCATCTCGGCGCGGGTGCGGCGGTAGGCCACCACCACCCGGTCGGCGCCGGCGCGCAGGGCCGAGCGCGCGCAATCCATCGCCGTGTTGCCGCCGCCGAACACGAAGACCTCGCCGGACAGCGGGGCGCCGCCGCCCAGGTTCACCCGGTGCAGGTAGCGGATGCCCTGCTCGATGCCCCCGAGCTCGGCGCCTTCGACCTTTAGCCCGCGCAGCCACTGCAGGCCGGTGGCCAGGATCATGGCGTCGTGCTCGGCCGCCAGCGCCTCGAGGCGCGCGGCGTCGAGCCACTCGCCACACTTGGCCTCCACGCCCAGGGCGAGGATGTCGTCGATCTCGCGGTCGAGCACCTCGCGCGGCAAGCGGTAGGTCGGGATGCCGGTGCGCAGCACGCCGCCGAGCTCCTTCTCGCCCTCGTAGATCGTGACCTCGTGGCCGAGCAGCGCCAGCTGGTAGGCCGCGCTCAATCCGGCCGGCCCGCTGCCGATGATCGCGAAGCGCTTCGTGTCGGCGCATGCGGCCTTGTCCTTGCGCGCCACCGGCACGCGGTCGGCGATCCAGCGCTCGATGCCGCGGATGTTGACCGAGCCGTCCAACTCGACCCGGTTGCAGCCCTCCATGCACGGGGCCGGGCACACCCGGCCGCACACCGCCGCCAGCGGCGTGCTCCGGCCGAGGATCTTCGAGGCCTCCGCCTCCCCGCTCTTGGCGACCTCCTGCACGAAGCCGATCGCGTCGTTGCCGGCCGGACACCAGGCGCTGCACGGCGCGAGGTGCTCGACGTAGGCCGGCGCCTGCGTGCGCCAGCTCCCGGTCTGCAGCCCGCTCGGCGCCCCCGAGGTGTGCTCGGTCAGCGGCTCGACCGCGACCCCTCCCACCTCCGGCGCCGCCACCGGCGCGGCTCCGCCGGCGCCGTCCGGCGCCTCGCTCACCACCACCTGTTGATAGGCGTCCTTGGCGGCGTCGAAGTTGCTCAGCAGGCCGAGCCCGCGATAGACCTCCTGGAGCTCGGGCAGCTCCACCCCCATCACCCTGGCCCATGCCCCGGCCAGGGTGGTGTTGACGATCACCACCGAGCGCGTGCCGATCCCGTGGGCGCGGGCGATCGCGGTGGCGTCGACCACCGCCAGCCGATAGCCGCCGAAGCGGCCGTTCAGCGCGCTCATCGGTTCCGGCGTGTTCAGCAGCAGGGTGCCCCCCGGCGCCAGCCCGGCGACCACGTCGTCGCCGAGCAGGGTCGGGTCCAGCACCAGCAGGTGGTCCGGGTGATAGACCTTGTTGCGGTTGGTGATCGGGCCGTCGGCGACCCGCGTGTAGGCGCGGACCGGGGCGCCCGAGCGCTCGCTGGCATAGTCGCCGAAGGTCTGGACACTCTTTCCCTGGCGAGCGTAGACCGCCGCCAGGATCTTGGCGCAGGTGACGCCGCCCTGCCCGCCTCGACCGTGTAATCGGATCTCCATGAAACAACTCCGGGGACGCACGAGGCCCCCACGAGTCTCTCTAAACCCTGTCCTGGCAGGGCGCAACGTCTCGCGCCAGGAGCCCCTGGAGGGGCCGCGGGGCTAGGAATCCTGCCCGGAGAAGCCCCAGATCACCGTGGCCACTTCGCGCTGGGCGAGCAGCTCGAAGATCGACTCGGCCTCGCCCAGCTTGACCGCCTCGTCGAGATACAGGGCCACCACCGCGCGCTTCGGCACCGCCTGCAGAGCCTTCCAAGCGGCCATGGCCTCCTCGTCGCCGGCCGCCGGCGACTCGGCCAGGCTCGGCGGCGGCGGGCCGCCCCCCCACTGCAGCGCGGTGAGCCGCGGCTGGCCGTCGGCGCCGATCTCCAGGTGGAACCCGGTCTCGTGCGGCACCAGCTCCGGCACCGCGGCGATCTGGACCAGGTCGATGCGGGCCCCGCTGGGCAGGAAGTGCTCGATCCGCGGCACGCCGTCGGCGACGTCCGGTTCGCGCAACAAGCCCGGGAGCTCGGGGCGCTCGGTGCTCCCCGGCTCGGCGCCGCCCGCTCCTTCCCCGGAGAGCGCCGGGATCGGCCCGGGCGGGGTCGGCGCCGCTTCGCCCCCGCCGCAGCCCGTGACCAGGAGCGGCGTCAAGCAGAGGAGCCAGGGAAGCCGGCAACGGGAAGGGGTCTCGGAGCGCAGGGACATGGGTAGGGGCTTCGGTAGGCGCGGGGGCCGCCGCGGTGACCGGGCTATCATCGTCTCCCGAGGCCCATGGCGCCGCTCCTCGCCCTCCTGATTCTGTTCGCGACCCTCGGCTCTTGTGGCGGAGAGGCCGCTCCCTCGCCCGGGCCGGAAGAGGCGCCCGCTGGGCCGGCTCCGGAAGCCGGTCCGCCGCGGCCTGGCGTCGAAGCCTTACCACAAGATGCGGATCAGGAGCCGCCTCTCGCAGGGCGCCGCCCCAACATCTTGTTGATCGTCGCCGACGACCTGGGCGCCGCCGACCTCGGCTACCTGGGCGGGGAAGCGCGCACGCCGAACCTGGACCGGCTGGCGGCCGAGGGCCTGCGCCTGGAGCGCTTCTACGCCCAGCCCTTGTGCACGCCGACTCGCGCCGCGCTGCTGACCGGACGCCAGCCGGTGCGTTACGGCCTGCAGTACCGGCCGCTGCGACCGTGGGACACGCGCGGCCTGCCGGCTGACGAGCGCACCCTGCCGGAACTCCTGAAGCAGGCCGGCTATCGCACCGCGGTCATCGGCAAGTGGCACCTCGGCCACGGCGCGCCCGAGCAGCACCCGAACCGCCGCGGCGTCGACCACTTCTACGGCATGCTGACCGGCGCGGCCGATTACTGGAGCCACCGCCGCGGCGACGCGCTCGACTGGCAACGCAACGGCGAGAGCATCGAGGAGGAAGGCTACGCCACCGAGCTGCTCGGCGCCGAGGCCGAGCGCTGGATCCGGCAGGTGAGCGCGGGGGGAAGCGACTCCCCACCTTTCTTCCTCCTGCTGAGCTTCAACGCGCCGCATACCCCGCTCCAGGCCCCGGCCGAGATCGAAGCCGAGTACGCCGAGGTCACCAAGCCGCGCCGCCGGACCTACCTGGCGATGGTGGACGCGATGGACCGCGCCATCGGCGGCGTGCTCGGCGCGCTCGAGCCGGGCGCCGAGGACCGCGACACCCTGGTCCTGTTCCTGAACGACAACGGCGGCGCGCGGCGCGAAGGCGCCAGCAACGGCACCCTGCGCGGCGGCAAGGGGACCTGCTTCGAGGGCGGCGTGCGCGTGCCGGCATTGGCGCGCTGGCCCGGAGTGCTGCCCGCCGGCGCCCAGCACGAGGGGCTCGGTTCGGTGCTGGACCTGCTGCCCACCCTCGCGGCGGCGGCCGGGGCGCCCTCGCCCGAGGCGCCGCTCGACGGCCTCGACCTGCTCCCCGCGTGGGCCGGCCGCGACCCGGCGCCGGACCGCTCCTTGTTCCTCGCCGCCCTCGACGAGCACTACCTGTCGCCGGCCCTGCTCG
>CAZXTO010000369.1:0-3673 GCA_964643675.1 uncultured Planctomycetales bacterium | reverse complement strand
CTGCGCGACGCCGCCGGCGCGCCGACCGGGGTCTTCGTCGACGCCGCCGAGGGGCTGATCCTGCGCGCGGTGCCGCCGGCCGACCCGGGCGCGGTGCGGCGCTGGGCCGGGCTGGCGGTGCAGGAGCTCCACCGCCACGGCATCACCAGCTTCCACGACGCCGGCGTCGGCCAGGAGGTCATCGACGAGCTGCTGGCCATGGCCGGGGATGGCCGCTTCGCCCTGCGCTGGCACGCCATGCTGCACGGCTCCGACCCGGACCTGCTGGAGCGCTGGTTCGAACGCGGCCCGGCCGCCGACCTGGACGGCGACGGCCGCCTGGCGGTGCGCTCGGTCAAGCTCTACGCCGACGGCGCGCTCGGCTCGCGCGGCGCCGCCTTGCACGCCGACTACCACGACGAGCCCGGCAACCGCGGCCTGGTGATCACGCCGATCGAGGAGCTGCAAGCGATCACCGAAGCCGCCCTGCGCGCCGGCTTCCAGGTGGGCGTGCACGCCATCGGCGACCGCGGCAACACCATGGTGCTCGACGCCTACCAGGCGGCCCTCGAGGCCGTGCCGAGCCCGGACCCGCGCCTGCGCATCGAGCACGCCCAGGTGCTGCGGCGCGAGGACGCGAGTCGCTTCGCCGGCCTCGGCGTGATCGCGGCGATGCAGGCCCAGCACCAGACCAGCGACATGCCCTGGGCCGGCGACCGCCTCGGCCCCGAGCGCGTGGGCGGCGCCTACGCCTGGCGCTGGCTGCTCGAGGAGGGCGTGCCGGTCTGCGGCGGCTCCGACGCCCCGGTCGAGCGGCTGGACCCG
This sequence comes from uncultured Planctomycetales bacterium, assembly GCA_964643675.1. Lineage (GTDB taxonomy): Bacteria > Planctomycetota > UBA1135 > UBA1135 > UBA1135 > J029. The sequence continues at coordinate 2,869 of CAZXTO010000369.1, read as the reverse complement.
CTGGCCGCCTTCCGCGCCGCGGTCTCGCGCACCGACGCCGCGGGCGACCCGGCCGGTGGCTGGTACCCCGAGCACAACATGAGCCGGGAGGAGGCCTTGCTGCACCTCACGAAGTGGCCGGCCTACGCCGCCTTCCGCGAGCACGACCTCGGCTCGATCACGGTCGGCAAGCGCGCCGACCTGGTGGTGCTGAGTGCCGACCCGCTGACCGCGCCCGTCGCCGAGCTGGACGCCATCGAGGTCGAGATGACCGTCTTCGACGGCAGCCTGGTCTACCCGCCGCAGGGCGCCAGCGGCATACTGGAGCCGCAATGAGCGAGTTCCGCACCGACCGTCGCCTGATGGGCCGCAAGCAGGCCGCCGCCGCGGGCATCAAGACCGGCACCACCTTCGCCTACGAGGCGGTGTGGGTGGTGCAGGAGCGTGACGGCGGCGACTGGGCCGACCGTTGGTCCCTGCCGACCGAGGAAGAAGCGCGCGCCTGGGCCGAGCACGGCGGCGAGCCGCCGGCGCCGGAGCCGGAAACCGCCGAAGGCTGATCCCGGGCCGCGGTCGGCCCGCTAGGCTGGGACGCCCCGCTCGCGACCCGCGGCGCGGCCCTCCCGCCACTCCGGAGATCCTCATGCCCGAGATGACCCAGTACCAGCCCGGCCAATTCTGCTGGGCCGACCTCTCTACCACCGACCCGGCCGCCGCCACCGCCTTCTACACCGGCCTGTTCGGCTGGGACAGCTACGTCAACAGCAGCGACCACGGCGACTACACCCTGTTGACCAAGAACGGCAAGGACATCTGCGGCCTCTATCAGCAGATGCCCGAGCAGGCCGCGCAGGGCGTGCCGCCGCACTGGCTGTGCTACGTCAGCGTCGAGGACGCGGACGCCGCCGTCGCCAAGGCCAAGGAGCTGGGCGGCACCGTCGTGATGGACGCGATGGACGTCATGGACCACGGCCGCATGGCGGTGATCATGGATCCGCTCGGCGCCGCCTTCGCCGTGTGGCAGGCCAAGAGCCACTGCGGCTCCGGCTACTTCGGCGATCCTGGCAGCCCGTGTTGGTTCGAGCTGATGACGCGCGACGCCGCCGCCGTGAAGGCCTTCTACTCGGAGCTGTTCGGCTGGACTCCGGCCGATCAGGAGATGACCGATCCCGAAGGCAACGCCGTCGTCTACACCATGTGGATGCAGGGCGAGATGCCCGCCGCCGGCATGATGCAGATGGGCGAGGAGTTCCCCGCCGAGGTGCCCTCGCACTGGATGCTCTACTTCGCGGTCGAGGACTGCGACGCGACCTGCGCCGCTCTCGCCGAGGCCGGCGGCCAGGTCTGCGTGCCGCCGACCGACATCCCCGGCATCGGCCGCTTCGCGGTCGAGACGGATCCGCAGGGCGCCGTCTTCTCGGTGATCCAGCTCAGCCAGGAGCCCTGCCCCGAGGGCTGATCCTTGCCGAAGCGGGTCCTCGCCATCGGCCTGCTGCGGGGCAAGCGCAGCTCACACGGCTGGGCGCGCTTCTGGTTCGTGCTCGGTTACCTCCTCTGCGCCATCCTCGTGGTGCTTTCCCTCGTCGCGCCGGACGCCGCCAGCGCGACCTGGTTCGGGACCGAGAAGCACGGCGCCGAGGCCGTGCCCCAGGTCCTTGCCATGGCCGTCGCCCTGGCCGCGACCGTCTTCTTGCTCCACCGCCTGCTGGTCTCTCCCAAGGCTGCCCGGTTCTACCAGGAGTAGGGGTGGGTGGTGGTGGGGGACCGTCCGGGCGGCCACCGGTTCCCGGCACGGTTCCCGGCACGGTGGTGTGGCGATGTGGGGGGCTTGGTGATTTGGGGGGCGGATGGTGGAGCGGTATGGTCGGCGGCATGAGGAGTCGCGCTTGGGTGGTGTTCTGGGTCCTGGTCGGTCTGGTGGGGGCTTGTGGGGGATCGGAGTGGGGCGCGGAGATGTCCCAGGAGACGCCGCAGGGCATGGCGACGATGTTCCGCGGGCCGGCGGTCGAGGAGGGCGTGGCGCAGCGGGTGTTCGATGCCATGGTGGCGGGGCAGTACAACTTCGCATCGGGGCTGCCGGAGCAGGTGGACCGGGTGGACGGTCGGCTGGTGCTGCGGCTCGGCAACGACAACGAGGAGTCGATCGCCGACGTCGAGGCGAACGGAGAGGCCTCCGGCGTGGTGTCCTACATGCACGGCCTGGCCGCTCACGTGTCGCAGGCCATCGGCGGCGAGGCGGTCGACATCGTGCTGTGCCGGCGGAGCCTCGACGCGCCGTACTACACCGTGAAGTGGCAGGCCGAGTAGGCGGCGCGGTGGCCGCACTCGACCGCGCCTACCCCAGCCTCAGCTACCAGGACGCGCCGGCCGCGATCGCGTGGTTGTGCAGGGCCTTCGGCTTCGAGCAGCGCCTGGTCGTGCCCGGTCCCGACGGCACCATCCGCCACGCCGAGCTCAGCTTCGGCAACAGCGTGATCATGCTCGGCTCCGAGCGTCCCGAGGAGCAGCGGCTCAGCCCCCGCCGCCTCGGCGCGACCACCGTCGCCCTCTCCTTCCAGGTCGACGACCCCGACGCCCACCACGATCGCGCCCTCGCCGCCGGCGCCGAGATCACCGCGCCCCTCGAGGACGCCGACTTCGGCTCCCGCGGCTACTCCGCTCGGGACCCGGAGGGGCACCAGTGGCACTTCGGGACCTATGTGCCTGGGGAGTGGTGGTGATTCCGGCGGGTCGGTCAGCCCCCGGTCGGTTTGGGTCGGAGCGCAGGCCGCGCAGCCGACCTGCTCGCTTTGACCGAGCTCCGCTCTCACGCCGCTAGCAGGCCGCTGCGCGGCCTGCGCACCGACCCGAACCGACCGGGGGCTGACCGACCCGCCGGGCCCCCCCATGA
>CAZXTO010000368.1:526-3679 GCA_964643675.1 uncultured Planctomycetales bacterium | reverse complement strand
GCCGCCGAGGCCGGCGCCTTCCGCCGGTCCAGCCGCGCCGCGAGACCCGGGATGAAGAATAGCGCTACCGCCAGCGACAGCAGCAGCGAGGCCACCACCGTCAGCGACTGGTCGCCGAAGGTCTGGCCGGCGATGCCCTCGACGAAGACGATCGGCGCGAACACCGCGATCGTGGTCAGGGTGGAGGCGGTCACCGCCGAGCCGACCTCGGAGACGCCCCGGATCGCGGCCTGGATCGGCGGGTCGCCCTCCTCGCGGCAGCGGTTGATCGACTCCAGCACGACGATCGCGTTGTCGACCAGCATGCCGATGCCGAGCGCCAGGCCTCCCAGCGACATCACGTTCATGCTGACCCCGGCGACGTACATGGCGCCGAAGGTGGCGACGATGGAGACCGGGATCGCGAGGCCGATGATCGCGGTGATGCCGACCTGGCGCAGGAACAGGAAGCAGACCAGCACCGCCAGCAGGCCGCCCGCCACCGCCGCCTCGCGCACCTCGTCGATCGCGCCCTTGACGAACAGGGACTGGTCGCTGAGCACGGTCAGCTGCATGTCCGAGGGCAGCTTCTCCTCGATCGAGCGCTGGCTGCGCCGCCAGGGCTTGCCCTGCTTCTCGGCGCGCGCCTTCTTCATCAGCTCCTGGCGCGAGAGCGGCTGGGTCTCGAGCTTCTCCCGCACCGCCTGCGCCACCTCGACGATGTTCGCGCCGGCCTCGCGGAAGACGTCGATCTCGACCGCCTCGTTGCCGGCCACCCTCAGGACCACGTCGCGGTCCTTGTGGGTCCGGGCGACGGTGGCGACGTCCTGCAGTTTGACGGGCGTGGTGCCGCGCTGGATCAGCGGCAGCTGCTCGATCTCCTCCAGGCTGCGGAACTCGTTGAGGGTCCGCACCACGTACTCGACCGCGCCCTCCTCGACCGTGCCGCCGGGAACGTTCAGGTTCTCCTCGGTCAGCCGCTGCTGCACCAGCTCGGGGGTGATGCGGTAGGCGGCCAGCTTCTGCGGGTCGACCCGGACCTGGATCTCGTCCTCCAGGCCGCCGCGCACCTTCACCGCGGCCACCCCGGTCAGGCCCTCCAGCTCGCGCTCGACCTCCTGCTCGGCGACGTCGCGCAGCCGCACCAGGTCGGTGCGCTCGCTGGACAGCGCGATGCGCAGGATCGGGTCCAGCGAGGGGTCGTAGCGCAGGATCATCGGCCGCTCGACCCCTTGGGGCAGGAACACCCGGTCGAGCCGCTCGCGCACGTCCTGGACCAGGAAGGCCAGGTTCGAGCCCCACTCGAATTCGAGCAGGATCTCGCTGACCTCGGCGCGTGAGCTGCTGCGCATCCGGACCACGCCGTTGACGGTCGAGAGCGCGTCCTCGACCCGCTCGGTGACCCGCTCCTCGAGGTCCTCCGGCGCCGCGCCCGGATAGGTCGTGCGCACCGTCAGCGAGGGGTAGTCGACCTCCGGCAGCAGGTCGAAGGGCAGCTTGCCGAGCGACACGAAGCCGAACACGACCACCGCCGTGAACACCATCAGCATGCCCACCGGCCGGCGGACACCCAGCGCCAGCAGTCCTTCGCCCTTCATCAGGCGTCCTCGGCCAGCTCGACCTTGTCGCCGTCAGCGAGGCGGTCGGCGCCGACCAAGACCACCTGGTCGTCCGGGAGCAGGAAGCTGCCTTCCGGGTCGCCCGGTTCGGGGCTGGCCGCGGGCGGCAGCGCCTCGAGGCAGTCCGGCTCCTCGAAGCCGGCGTTGATCGTGACCCGGTGGGCCAGGCCCTCTCGGACCACGAAGCAGAAGGCCTCGCCGCCTTCGTAGAGCAGCGCCTTCTTCGGCACCAGCAGGGCGTCCTCGTGGCGGGCCAGGACCAGCTTGAGGCGCACCAGCACGCCGATCGGGATCGGCTGGCCGGTCTCGAGCGCCGCGGTCACCTTGACCGTGCCGCTCTCGGTGTCGACGGTAGGCGCGATGCGTTCGATGCGGCCGCTCAGCTCCACCCCGGGCAGGGCCTCGCAGCTGGCGGTCAGGCGCTGGCCGACGTGCAGCACCGCGAGCTCCCGCTGCGGGCGGTGGAAGACCGCCTTGGGCTGGGTCTCGTCGACCAGCTGGAAGGCCATCGCGGCCGGAGCGGCCATGTCGCCGAGGGAGATCTCGCGCTTGGCCACGGTGCCGTCGATCGGGGCCAGGATGCGGGTCTGGCGCAGCTCGTACTGGGCCCGGTCCAGCGCCACCTGGGCCGCGTCGCGCGCGGTCTCGGCGGTGACCAGGGCCATCTTGCTGGTCTCGAATTCGCGCTCGGAGATCAAGGCGGTCTCCAGAGACTCCGAGCTCACGATCAAGGACTGGTTGCGCTCGTGATCGGTGCCGGCGCGGGTGAACTCGTTCTCGGCCTCGGTCAGCCGGACCTCCGCTTCGGCCACCGCGAGCTGCTCGACTTCGTCCCGGAGCCGCGCCAGCAGGTCGCCGGCCTGGACCCGATCTCCTTCCTCGACCAGCAGCTCCACCACGGGTTGGGTGCGCTCCGGGAAGACGTCCACCACGTCCAGCGAGACGACGTCGGCGGTGGCCTCCAGCACCTGCTCGATGGCTCGTTGTTCGATCGGACCGACCCGGACCAGGACGGCCTCTTCAGCCGGGTGGGCCGCGTCGGCGCCGGGTCCGTCGGCCGCTTCGAGACCAGGGGTGGGGGCGGCGACGTCCGCGTCGGCGCCGCGTGTGCAGGCGCCCAGCGGCAGCGAGACGAGGAGCAGGAGGGGGAGGGGGCGGGGGTCCAGGCTCATGGGGGTCCGTGGCGGATTCTTGGGATACGGTCCCAGCTTCCTTTCATTGTCCGAATCCCGACGGGAAGATAGGAGGAAATGAGCGCCGACCCCAGAGACCAGGCCCACCGCGGCCGCGAGTTGCTGCCCTATGAGCAGGCGGTCCGCGTTCTGCTCGATGCGGCCCGCCCGATCGACCGCCCTGCCGACTCCATCCCGCTGCGTTCGTCAAGCGGCCGAGTCCTCGCCCAGGAAGTTGCGATGGACCGGGCTGAGCCCCCGGTGCGGCGGTCGGCGATGGATGGCTACGCCGTGCGCAGCGCCGACGGCAACCAGCCGCGGGGGATCCGCGGCGCGATCTACGCCGGCAGCGCCGAAGCCCCGGCGGTCGGGGCCGGCGAGGC
>CAZXTO010000368.1:0-516 GCA_964643675.1 uncultured Planctomycetales bacterium | reverse complement strand
TCGCCGGGTTGACCGGCGGCTTCGTGCTCGACGGCGCCGATGCGTTGGTCCCGGTCGATCGGTTGCGGCGGGATGGGTAGCTTCTCGAGCTTCTCGAAGAGCCCGCCGCCGGCCAGCACGTGCGCGCCGCCGGCGAGATGGGTGCTCCAGGCCGCGTCCTGCTGGAGCCTGGTCGCCAGCTCGGCCCCGCCGACCTGGCCGCGGTCGCCGGCTGCGGAGCGGACCCCTTGCAGGTCTCACCGCGGCCGCGCTTCCGCCTGCTCTCGACCGGCGACGAGGTCGTGCCCTGGACCGAGGCCCCGGCCGCGCACCAGGTACGCGACAGCAACCGGCTCGCCTCGGTGCTCCAGCTCGAGCGCGCCGGCGGCGAGTCGGCCGGCGACTACCACCTGCCGGACGACCCCGAGGCCCTCCGGCGCGGAGTGGGCGCGGCGCTCGAGGACAGCGAGCTGGTGGTGACGATCGGCGGGGTCAGCATGGGGGAGAAGGACCACCTGCCAGGGGTGTTCGAATCGC
>CAZXTO010000367.1:0-3687 GCA_964643675.1 uncultured Planctomycetales bacterium | reverse complement strand
CTTCGCCGCCGCGGCGCGCGTCCGCCGCGCGCGCATGGACCAGGACCCGCGCCGCTACCTCGACCGCCGCGCCGGCCTGCTCGAACGGCTGCGCCGGGTGGTCCCGGAGCTGGTGGTGCTCGGCCCCGAGGACGAAGCCGAGGTCCAGGGCTCGATCCTCAGCATCGCCCTGCCCGGCACCCGCGCCGAGCCGCTGCTTCACCAGCTGGAGGCGGCGGGGATCTACCTCGGCAGCGGCAGCGCCTGCAGCCACAGCGGCCACAGCGAGTCGCCGGTGCTGGAGGCGATGGCCCTGCCGGCGGCCCTGCGCAACTCCGTGCTGCGGCTCTCGCTCGACGGCACCGAGACCGAGGCCGAGCTCGACCGCGTGGCCTCCGCCTTCGCCGCCTGTCTGGCTTCCTGAGCCTCGCGCAACCGGGCAAGGTGCGCGTCGGAGGTGCGCGCGTCGGGGTGCGCGGCGCCCAGCACTCGGTGCAGGCCGGCGTTCGCCTGGAGCAGGCAGGCTTCGGCCTCCCCGAGCCGCCCGAGCTGGACCAGGACCGCGCCCAGGCCGTCCAGCGACCGCAGCGCGTGCGGGTAGTCCTCGCCGAAGCGCGCCGCCAGCCCGCGCCAGGCCTCGCGCAGCAAGGGCTCCGCCTCGGCCGGACGGCCCTGGCGCCGGAAGTGGTCGGCCAGGTTGTTCTTCGCCGTCAGGGTGACCGGGTCGTCCTCGCCGAACAGCCGCAGGTCGGCCGCGAGCACCACGCGGAGCTGCCGCTCGGCGGCCGCCGGGAAGCCGCGCTCGGCCAGCACCAGGGCCAGGTTGTTGCGCACGGTCAGGCTGAACTCGTGGTCGCGGCCGTAGTGCCGCTCGTAACCGTCGAGCGCGCCGCGATAGAGCCACTCGGCCTCGGCCAGGCGCCAGGATTCCCCGCTCAGGCCGGCGAGATCGTGGTGCAGCAGCCCCAGGTTGTTGCGCGCGCCGTGGGTCTCGGGGTGGTCGGGGCCGAAGTGGTCAGCGCTGCGCCGAGCCGACTCCGCCAGCAGCGGCTCGGCCCGCTCCAGCTCACCGAGCGACCAGTAGGCGCCGCCGATGGCGTCCAGCAGCCGGATCCGCAGCTCGGGCTGGCCGTCGAGCTCGTCGCGGATGCGGGCGGCGCCGCGGTCGAGCACCTCGCGCACCGTGACCTCCCGGCCGCGGCTCTGAGCCGGATCGCACTCCTCGAACAGGGCGAGCAGGAACTGCAGGGTCTCGCCGGCGGTGGCGGCTTCGAGTTCGGCCGCGGTCACCGCCTCGTCGGCGGCGTCGCGCTGCTCGCTGACCTGCATCAGGAGGGTGGTGATGACGGTCATCGCGGTCGCTACCACCGCCGCGGTGACGCTGGTCACCGGGTGCCGGCGCGCCCACTTGGCGCTCCGCAGCAGGCGGCCCGGCGGCTTGGCCAGGATCGGCCGGCCGGCGAGGTAGCGGCCGAGGTCCTCAGCCAGCGCCGCCATCGAGGGGTAGCGGCGCTCCGGGCTCTTCTCCAGGCACTTGAGACAGATCAGCGCCAACTCGCGCGGCACCCGCGAGCGCAGCCGGCGCGGGTCGACCGGGTCCTCGGTCAGGATCTTGCGGATCACCTGCTGGCAGGTGTCGCCGTCGAAGGGCCGGCGCAGGCTCAGGCGCTCATAGAGGGTGGCGCCGAGGCTGAAGATGTCGCTGCGCGGGTCCAGCCCGACCCGCTCGAGGCTGGCCTGCTCGGGACTCATGTAATACGGCGTGCCGGCCAGGTCGCCGGTGCGCGAGAGTCCGAGCTGGTCGGTCAGCTTGGCCAACCCGAAGTCCGCCACCTTCGGCTCGCCCTCCTCGGTCAGCAGGATGTTCGAGGGCTTCAGGTCGCGGTGGATGACCCCGGCTTCGTGGGCGTGCTGCAGCGCCTCGGCGATGCGCTGGAAGCGTCTCGCCTCGAGGCGGTAGTCGAGCCGCCCGACGCGGCGGCGGTCGCGCTCGATCGCCTCGGCCAGGGTGGCGCCGTCGGCGACCAGCTCCTGGGCGATCCAGTGCACGCCGCCGGCCTCCCCGACCGCGTAGGTCTGGACGATGCCGGAGTGACGCAGACGACCGCCGGCCTCGGCCTCGCGCTGGAAGCGGCGCAGCAGCATCGGCGACAGGCTGAGCTCGGGCTTGAGCAGCTTCAGCGCCACCGGCCGCTTGAGGGCCGCCTCCTCGGCCAGCCACACCGAACCCATGCCGCCCTGGCCGAGCGGCCGACGCAAGGTGTAGCCGCTCAATTCGCAGCCATCCTGGAAGCCCGGGTGCTGGCCGCGGGCTCCGCGCTCGAGGGCGTGCCAGTCCTCGATCAACCGCCGCAGCGGTCGCCGCAGGGCCTCCGGCTGGAGCTCGAGGTAGTCCTCCAGACGCAGCGCCGGCTCGTCTGCGAGGGCTCGCTGGTAGTCGCGGAAGGCGTGCTCGGTGTCGCGGCGGCTCATGGGTGGGGTGGGGTGGACGGGAGTGGGATCGAAGGACTCGGTGGTGGCGGCGCGGGTGGCGGCTGGTGGTGGCGGTTCCCGTTCTCGCTCTCCAGGAAACCCGAGGCCCGCGGATCGGACAGGAAGCTTGCCGGAATCCCAATTGCGACTTCCTGGAATCCGGGTCACGAGCCGGTCCGGCCGGCTTTCCCCGGGTGTCTTCTCTTCACCCGAACCCGGAGCCGACATGAACTCCCGACTGCCCACCATCCACGCCGCGGCGCGCCCGATCGGCTTCCTGCCGATCCGCGTGTCGCCGGCCTTCGCGCGCCAGCTGCGGCGCATCCACCAGCTGGAGCCGGAGCTGGCCCAGCAGATCCGGCAGCAGGTCCTCGCGGCGATGGACGCCGAGCGCCAGGTCCGCCGCCTGCTGGCCCGCTTCCGCATCCTCCAGCGCCGCCGCAACGCGGTGCTCTCCTTCGCCCAGGCCTCCCGGGCGGCCCACCCGGCCGATCAACGGCGCCGTCGTGCCTCCTGAGCCGGCCCCCGCCGATCCGGCCCCGTCCGCGCGCCGGGATGGCAGGATCGTGGGGCGGCGGCCACGTCGCCGCCCCCGCTGTCCCTCTTGCCTCCCCCCCGCCCCTTGCCGGACGACGCCACCTTGGCGGCGCAGATCGCCGAGCTGGCGCAAGCCGAGCTCGGCCCTGCCAGCGCCACGCGCTGGCGGCGCCGGAAGCGCTGCAGGAGGTCCGTCGCCGCCTCGGCGCCGGCCGCGAGCTCGAGGACGCCGTGCTCGGCGCGGCCTTCGAGCTGGCCAAGCGCGACCGGGTCCTGGCCGACGAGTTCCTGGCGCCCTTCCTCGACACCATGGCGCGGCTCGGGCGCTTGCAGATGCGGCCGGCCCTGCGCCGCTTCCTCGACACCGGGGACCTGGTGCAGTCGGTGCTCGGCAGCTTGTGGCAGGAGCTCGAGGAGCTCGAGTACCGCAGCCGCGCCGAGTTCCTCTCCTACCTGGCCCAACGGCTGCAGTGGAAGGCCTCCGACCGCGCGCGAGGTCTGCAGGCCGGCCGCCGCCGCGAGGACCAGCGCGCCGAGGCCGACCTCGGCCAGCTCCAGCTGCCCGACACCCCCGCCGGCCCCGGCACCCGGGTCGGCTCGGCCGAGGACCGCGAGCGCCTGCTCCAGGCCTTGCTGCGCCTCCCGCCCCGCGACCACCGCGCCTTGTCGCTGCAGCTTCGCGGCTGCGGCGGCGAGCAG
>CAZXTO010000366.1:0-3693 GCA_964643675.1 uncultured Planctomycetales bacterium | reverse complement strand
AGGAACAGCAGGTGGCGCGAGACCGCCGGGGAGGCCCAGAAGTCCCACTCGAAGACCAGGTCGACGTCGGTGAAGCGGCCGCCCAGGTTGTTGAAGCTGCTCTGGAACACCCAGCGCTCTTCGGTCTCGCCCTGGTCATCGGTGATGCGGACCCGGGCGCCGGGGTTGAGCGCCTCCTGGTACTCGATCGGCAGCTCGTTCGGCTCGTGCTGCCAGCTGCCGTCCTCCTGCTTGCGCAGGCGCGGCATCGGCAGCGCCTCGAGCACCTCGACCCGATAGCGGCGGCCGGCGGCCTCGAGCTCGAAGCTCGAGCCGGGGTTGACCTCCTCGCGCTGGAGCACGCCCTCCTTGCTGGCGTCGCGCTGCAGGATGCGGCCGTACAGCTCGTCGACCGGGGCCTCCAACATGCGCCGGGCCTCGGCCTCGTCGGCGACATGGTGGAACAGGAAGCGCGAGCCGGTGCGCGAGTGGACCAGCGGCGCCGCCATCAGCTCCGACAAGACCTGGTCGACCTCGACCTGGTCCTGGGAGTCGCGCAAGGAAACCGCCAGCAAGGGCTGGCCGAGGCCGGACTCGGGGTCGGCCGGCACCAGCACCGGCTGCAGGTCGGCCTGCGGCACGTACTCCAGCACCTCGACCCGCAGGTGCGGGACCTTGGCCGGGTCGCGCGACTCCTCCAGGAAGGCCGGGTCGCCGGGGCCGTAGTCGAAGTAGAGGGTCTGGCCGGCGTAGACGCGGAACTTGGGCGGCCGCAGGTCGGGGTACTCGAGCCGCACGCCGCCGCCTTCGGTGTGCTCGGCGTAGACCACGTCCAGGACGTCGTGGTAATCGGCGCGGAAGGCGTCGAGCCGGACCCGGAACGGCTCCCCCGCCGGCTTCTCCAGCAGGTTGGTGGGCGTGAAGTCCTCGATCTGGCGCGCCCAGGTGTTCCACTCGTGGCTGGAGCGGCCGATGTTCAGGTGGAGGATGCCGCGCTTCTCGGTGAAGAAGCCCCAGAAGGCGCCCAGGACCAGGATCACCACGCCGGTGTGGGTGATCAGGAAGCCCCACTTCTTGGGCCGGAGCAGGCGGCGCCAGCCGCCGCGGAAGGTGTTCGACACCACGCCGAACAGCAGCACCACCCAGAAGCTGGCGAACCACTGCGACTTGTAGACGCGCAGGAAGTCGAGCTTGTCGGCGTAGTGGAACAGGGTCCACCAGCCGTTGTTCCACTGGGTCTCGAGGGCCCGGATCTCGGCGTTCTGGGCCTGGTTCTCCAGCCCGGACTCGCTCTGCGAGGTCAGGGCGACGGTGTACTCCTCGCCGAAGCGCTCCTCCACCTTCAGCTCGGTGAGGCTCCGGTCGAGGTTCTCGAGCTTGGTCTGGTTGGAGGCCGCGCGCTGCTCGACCAGGCAGTCGGATTCCACCCCCGGCAGGGCGTGGAACAGGGTCGAGCTCGTCCCGTGGAGGAACTTGTAGGTGAAGTGGGCGTGGGCCTGCCGGAACTTCTCGAAGTGCTGCATCCGCAGCGGCGAGACCTGGACCATGTCCCCCGCGGCCGACTCCGGCGCGACCGGGAAGTTGGGGTCCTCCTGGTAGAACAGCACCCCCGCGATCGAGGCCAGGCCGATGAACACCAGGTTGGTGACCCCGACCTTGACCGAGCGGAAGAAGTCGAACACGCGACCCCAGGCGTAGACCACCGGACCGATCAGCAGAAGGCACCAGAGGAAGAAGCCCACGCCGTAGGCGATCTTGCCCGAGCCCTCCGAACCGTGCACCGACTGCAGCAGCCAGGTGAAGACCTCGGCCCAGACCGCCAGCGCGAGGATCACCCCCGTTGCCGACAAGAAGCCCCACTGGAATTCCTTCCTCTTCTTCGAATCCGTCATCTTGGGATCACTTGCGGCGGGTGCCGAGGTAGCGGGTCAGCTCGAGCAAGGCTTGGCGGGCCGGGTTGTCCGGGAGGGCGCTGAGCGCCTGGCCGGCTTCCTCGAGCAGGTTCATGGCCTCGGTCTTGGTGGCGGAGATCTCGGCCCGCAGCTGCGGACCGAATTCACCCTGGAACAACTCGCTGCGGTCCATGCCGGAGCCGAAGGCAGCCTGGAGTCGTTCCCGGGCCTCTCCCGTTAGGTCGGAGCGGAGGCGAATCAAGGGGAGAGTCATCTTGCCCCGCGCCCAGTCGGTGCCGAGCGACTTGCCGGCCCGGTTCTCGTCGCCTTCGAGGTCGAGCACGTCGTCGATGATCTGGAAGGCGCGGCCGGCCAGCAGGCCGTGGCGGGAGGCGGCCCGCTGCTGGGCCTCGCCGGCCCCGGCGTAGCACGCGGCGAGCTCGCCGCCGGCCTCGTAGAGCGCGGCGGTCTTGCCGTCGATCTGGGCCACGTAGTCGCCCTCCTCGAGCTCGAAGTCGCCTCGCGTCAGGTTCTGGTGGATCTCGCCGCGGCAGACGCGGCCGGTGGCCTCGGCCAGGACCCGGGAACAGGCCGGGTCGTCGAGCTCGCAGCTGCGGTGGAAGGCGCGCGAGTAGATCCAATCCCCCAGCAGCACCGAGGTGTGGGTGCCCCACTCCAGGTGGATGCAGCCCAGCCCGCGGCGCTGGGCGGCCTCGTCGAGCAGGTCGTCGTGGACCAGGGTGGCGGCGTGGATCATCTCGATCACGCCGGCGATGGTGATGTGCTCTTCGCGCACCCCGCCGCAGGCCTCGGCCACCAGCAGGACCTGAGCGGCTCGCACGCGCTTGCCGCGGAAGCGGCCGGCGTATTCGAGCAGCGGCGCGATGGTCGGGTGATCCGGATGGAACTGCTGGTCCAGCCAGCGGTCGACGCGCTGCATGTCCGCTTCGATGCACTCGAGCAGCTGCGGCAGCGGGGAGGTCGGGGTCTCAGGCACGATCGGGGTCGTCGCGGGGCAGGGGGCCGCCAGTGAACGCCTGCCAATCCTGCGGGGCGTTCAAGTTGCGCAAGGGAGCGCGCATCTTAGCCGCGCCATCCAGCTGCCAGACCCGGTGCGGCAGCTGCTCCAGGCAGCGGTGGAGGGACAGGCGGTCGGCCTCGAGCTCCGCCCGCAGCGGCGCCGCCAGGGAGGCCGGCCAGGCGGCGGCGAGCGGCTCCAGCCGACCCTCGCAGCGCGGGATCAGCACGGAAGCGGGCTCTTTCTCGGCCTCGGCCTGGAGCCGGGCCAGGAAGGCCGCGTCGACCTCCGGCAGGTCGCCGGCCAGCGCCAGCACGAAACCCTCGCCGGCGTGCTCCAGGGCGGCCACGAGACCGCCGAGCGGGCCGCAGCCGGGGCGCGCGTCGACCAGGGGAGTGAAGTCGCCCAGCCCGAGCTCGCGACCGACGCAGCACAGCCTGGCGCAGGTGGCGCGCAGGGCCGCCGCCGGTCGGTCGACCAGGCGCTCCCCCGCCACCGACAACAGCAGCTTGTCCTGCCCCATGCGGCGCGAGCGGCCGCCGACCAGCAAGGCGCCGGTCCAGCCCGCCCGCGGTCCGGGCGCGACGTCGCCGCTCACTTCTCGTCGCCGGAGGGGATCTCCTTGGGCGGTCCGTCTTCGTCGTCCTGGTCCTTGTCGGACTCGCCTTCCTTGAGGCCCTTCTTGAACTCGTTGATGCCCGAGCCCATGCCGCGCATCAGCTGGGGCAATTTGCTGCCGCCGAACAGCAGCAGCAGCACCCCGGAGATGATCAGGATCTCGGTGGAGCCGAAACCGCCCGTCAC
>CAZXTO010000365.1:0-3727 GCA_964643675.1 uncultured Planctomycetales bacterium | reverse complement strand
CGAAGGCACCTCCCCCGCCTGCCAGCGCTTGTTCGAGGTGGAGGTCTCGATGGTGTCGGGCGGCACGCCGTTGCCGTTGTCGCCGCCGCGGTAGCCCGGGCCGTCGAGCGAGGCGTCCTCGGGGATCGCGGTGTCGCGCCAGGTATAGGTGTCGAGGAACTCCCCCCACGGGTGGTAAGGCACCCCGTTGGCGGCGGTGTAGACCTTGCTCGAGGAGATGCGGATGCCGCCCGAGACCACCACCGTCTCGTCGTGCTCGGGGAAGCCGAGGATGTTCTCGTCGAAGTCCTTGTTCCGCTTCAAGCCGGAGCTCTGATAGAGCGGGTAGCCGGTGGAGGTGCTGATGTAGTCGTCCGGGAAGCGATCGGCGTGGGAGAGCGCCAGCGAGTACTGCTCGAAGGTGTCGTCGAAGACGCTGCCGCCGAAGGGCGCCCAGCTCATGCCCTCGACGTCGAGGTTGAACTCGGCCACCGCCAGCAGGCCGAGGCCCAGGGTGTGGTAGGGCCAGCAGCTCATCACCACCGCCCCGGCGGGGGTCAGCGGCGACATCAGGGAGGTGGAGTACTGGCTCCGCTGCGACACGAAGGGGTTGGAGGAGTCGGCCCGGCGCGAGAAGCGGCTCAGGTCGCGGCCGCGCATCAGGCCGGGCTCGAACACGTACTGGCCGCCGTACTCGGACAGGCCGTCGCCGTTCTCGTCGGTGCTGTTGAAGCGCAGCGCGAAGCTGCGGTCGGTCGGCCAGGGTGATGTGCTGCCGGGCGCGATCCGCTCGTCCTGGCCGAGGTTGCCGGCCACGAAGTCGCTGAAGGAGACCGGGTTCCCGGCCAGGTCGAGCACGCCCGCGGCGCCGTCGCGCAGCGCGATCGCGAAGCGCAGCTCGTCGCCGTCGTCGTGCGAGTCGGAGAAGCCGGCGGAGGGCGAGAGCACGAAGCGGCGGCCGTCCGCGGAGGGCGCGATCGGCCCGAACTTGATCCGGCCGCTGCCGCTGCCGGTCGATTGGTAGCCGAGCTGGCGGTCGATGTACTCCCCCACCGTCTCCTGCCCGGGCTGGAACTGGCGCGCGGCGTAGCGGTCGCGCTGCTCGGGGTCGTTGCCGCTGGGCGGCGGCGGGTCCTCGAGGTAGCTGCAGATCACGAAGGTCTCGAGCGACTTCACGGTGAGCGGGTCGATCGGCTCGCTGAAGACCGCCTCGACCGTCGACCAGGGGTCGATGCCTCGGCCCGGCAGGCCGTACTCCGGCTGCGGCGTGATGCGCAGCCAGCACAGCTGGAGGGCTTCCGCGCTGGGGCGGTAGGCGGTGTTCAGGCGCGCGCCAATCGGGCTGCCCTGGTGATTCCCGACCGGGAAGCTGGCCGGGTCCTCGAGCACCGCGCCGTTGACGGTGTAGGCGTCCGGGTTGGAGGCGTCCACCACCGCCGTCACCAGCAGCAGGCCGGCTCCGACCTCGAACACGTCGCCCTCCTGCGGGCGGATGGCGCGGCAGCCGGCGACGTCGATCGAGTAGCTCAGGGTGGTCAGGGCGCCGGCCTCCTTGATCGCGCTGATCGAGACCTCGAATTGGCCGACCAGGTCGGGCGCGATGCGGTCGAGCAGGAAGCCGCGGGAGGGGTCGTTCAGGTTGCCGGTGCGGAAGGCCCGCACCACGACCGGATCCTGGCCGGCGGTGAGCTCGACCGGGTCGGAGTCGGTCGGCTGCAGGCTGTGCGTGCGGCCGCGGTTGCGCAGCACCTGGAACTGCCCGATGTCGGGATCGCGCTTGGTCGGGATCCGGATCACCGCGTTCGCGGCGACCGCGTCCAGCGAGGCGGGCATGCCGATGCCGTTGGTCGGCAGGCCATGCTGAGCCGCTTCGTAAGCCGAGATCACCGGGTCCAGCAGCACCACCCCCTTGGGCTGGCCGTCCTTGCCGAGCACGCCGTTGCGCACCACGAAGCGGGCCGGCTGGGTCTGCAGCGGCGGGTCGCCGATCTGTAGCCGGATGGTCTCGGCGGTGACCGTGGCCGGATCCACCAGCTCCGAGAATTGGAGCCGGAGGGCGGCGTTGCGCGGCACCATCGAATAGGGCGGCTGCTCCCCCAGGCCCTTGGTCGACACCGCCGGCTGGCCGTTGCGCGCCGCCTCGAGCAGCATCTCGAAGCCGGCGCTGCCGCGCGGCTCCTCGATGGTCAGGACCTGGGACTGGGTGACCGGGTTGACGCTGAATCGGTAGCTGCCGGAGACGTCCTGCAGGCTGTCGCGGACCAGCACGTCGCGCTCGACCAGCTCGCCGGCGAGGTCGAAGACGTCGACCAGGCGCCCCCAGCTGACCTCCTCGAGGACGAACTCGGCGCGGCCGCTGCCGGGCAGGTTGGCGTCGCCGGCCGAGGTGGAATTGAAGCAGGACGGGGCTGCGGAGACGGGCAGCAGGAGCAGCAGGCCGAGGCGCGGCAGGTGGGCGAGGAATCTCATGGCAGTCCGGAACGGGAAACGGGAGCCCGAGAGCAGACGCAAGCGCCGTTCCAACCACCGCTGACAGCCGGCCACGATCCACCTGTGCGACTCCGCGCACCCAGTTCGGCCCCGCACAGCCGCTCAATTCGCGGCCGGAGCTGCCTAGAATGCAGCGGTGGGTGCCCTACCGCCCGAACCCGGCTCTCCTCCCGGCGACCCCTATCGCGAGCTCTTCGAGCACAGCCCCGACGCGATCCTCATCATCGAGGGGGGCCGCTTCGTCGACTGCAACGAGGCCACGGCCCGCATGCTGCGCTTCAGCAGCCGCGACGAGCTGCTGCGCCGTTTCCAGAGCGACCAGGCCGAACCGCTCAGCGTGCACCCGGCCGAGTTCTCGCCGCCCTCGCAACCCGACGGCCAGGACTCCCATGTGAAGGCGGAGGAGATGATGCGGATCGCCTTCGAGCAGGGGCACCACCGCTTCGAGTGGGACCACATGCGCGCCGACGGCGAGGTGTTCCCGGTCGAGGTGCAGCTGGTGGCCTTCTCCCGCGGCGACAAGCGGCTGCTGCACGTGGTGTGGCGCGAGATCACCGAGCGCAAGAAGCTCGAGGCCGAGCTGCGCCAGGCCCAGAAGCTGGAGGCGATCGGCAAGCTCGCCGGCGGGCTGGCGCACGACTTCAACAACCTGCTGTTGGTGATCCAGGGCCACGCCAGCCTGCTGCGCGAAGAGGCCAGCGATCAACCGCTGATCTCCGACCACGTCTCGGAGATCGAGAAGGCGAGCATGAAGGCCGCCACCCTGACCCAGCAGATGCTGGCCTTCAGCCGTCGCCAGGTGCTGCGCATGCGCACCCTCGACCTGGCCGAGCTGGTGCGCAGCATGGCCTCGCTGCTGAGCCCGCTGATCGGCGAGCACATCCAATTCCACACCGAGCTGCCGTCGGACCCGGCGCCGGTGCGGGCCGCCGCCTCCCAGCTCGAACAGGTGATCGTCAACCTGATCACCAACGCCCGCGACGCCATGCCCTCGGGCGGCGAGCTGTGGGTGCGGGTGAGCATGGGCCGCGCCGACTTCGAGGGCGGCGCCGGCGACGCGGTGGTGCTGACGGTGCAGGACTCCGGCATCGGCATGCCGCCGCAGGTGGCGGAGAAGGCCTTCGACCCCTTCTTCACCACCAAGGAGCAAGGCCAGGGCACCGGGCTCGGCCTGGCGACCGTGCACGGCATCGTGCGCCAGAGCGGCGGCGTGGTCGAGCTCCAGAGCACGCTCGGGACCGGCACCGCGGTGCGCGTG
>CAZXTO010000364.1:0-3742 GCA_964643675.1 uncultured Planctomycetales bacterium | reverse complement strand
GTCGGCCTGCGCACCGCCGCCGGCGCCGGTCGCGTCGTCCTGGCTCTGGATCCACATCCAGGCGGCGACCGTGATCACCCCGGCCACCAGCAGGACCACGATCGGCATCGGGTTGGCCTTCTTCTTCGGGCGTTGAAGCTGGCGCTTGGTCGGCGCGTGCCCGGCGGCGGCGGCCGGCTGGGCGACGAAGGCGCGGCTGCACTTCGGGCACTTGACCTTAGAATGAAGCCTCTCCTCGGGGAGCTTCAGGTGGACGTTGCAATGGGGGCACTGGGTCGAAGACATGGCGCTCAGTTCCGCAGGATAGCCGTCTGACCGGCCGAGGGAACGGAGCCTTGAGCCAGTCCTTCCGCCTCAGCAGCGACTTCGAGCCCCGCGGCGACCAGCCGGCGGCCATCGAGGCCCTGACCACGGGCTACCAGGCCCCAGGTTCACGCCAGGTGCTGCTCGGGGTGACCGGGTCGGGCAAGACCTTCACCCTGGCCCACGTGATCCAGCGCCTGCAGGTGCCGACCCTGCTGATCGCGCCCAACAAGACCCTCGCCAGCCAGCTCTACGGCGAGATGCGCGAGCTGTTCCCCGACAACGCGGTCGAGTACTTCGTCTCCTACTACGACTATTATCAGCCCGAGGCCTACCTGCCGGGCAGCGACACCTACATCGAGAAGGACGCGCGCATCAACGAGCAGATCGACCGGATGCGCAACGCCGCCACCGCCAGCCTGCTCGAGCGGCGCGACGTGATCGTGGTCGCCAGCGTCTCCTGCATCTACGGCCTGGGAGACCCGGAGACCTACCGCGGCCTGGCGCTGACCGTGGAGCGCGGCGCGAGACTCCGGCGCGAGGAGCTGGTGCGCGGCCTGGTGCGGACCCAGCACCTGCGCGGCGAGGTCGACTTCCGCCCCGGCAGCTTCCGCGTGCGCGGCGCCGCGGTCGAGGTGTGGCCGATCCACGAGCAGGAACGGGTGCTGTCGATCGAGCTCGACGGTGACCGGGTCGACGCGATCCTGCGCTGCGACCCGCTCACCGGCGAGATCCTCGACGAGCTGCCGGCGGCGGTGATCTACCCGGTCGGTCACTACGTGCAGCCCGAGGACAAGCTGCCGATGGCCCGGCGCGGCATCCGCGACGAGCTCGACCGCCGCCTGCTGTCGCTGCGCAAGGACGGCAAGGAGGTCGAGGCCGAGCGGCTCGAGCGGCGCGTGATGGCCGACCTGGAGGACCTCGAGGAGCTCGGCTTCTGCCCGGGCATCGAGAATTACTCGGGCCACCTCGAGGGCCGCGCACCGGGACAGCCGCCCTTCACCCTGCTGCACTACTTCCCCAAGGACTTCCTGTGCGTGCTCGATGAGAGCCACGTCAGCCTGCCGCAGCTCTACGCGATGGTGAAGAGCGACGGCGCGCGCAAGCGCAACCTGGTCGACTACGGCTTCCGGCTGCCGTCCGCGGTCGACAACCGGCCGCTGCGCGAGGAGGAGTTCGAGGGCCTGGTGGGGCGGGTGCTCTACGTCTCGGCGACGCCGGCCGCGCGCGAGCTGCGCCTGGCGCAGGACCGCATCGTCGAGCAGATCGTGCGCCCGACCGGCCTGCTCGACCCGGTGGTGGACGTGCTGCCGGCGCGCGGCCAGGTCGAGGACGCGCTCAAGCAGGCTGGCGCCGCGGTCCGGGACGGCTTCCGGGTGCTGGTCACCACCCTCACCAAGCGCAGCGCCGAGGACCTGACCGAGTTCCTGCAGGAGAGCGGCCTGCGCGCGCGCTACCTGCACTCGGACATCGACACCCTCGAGCGCTCGGAGCTGCTGCGTGACCTGCGCCTGGGCGTCTTCGACGTCCTGGTCGGCATCAACCTGCTGCGCGAGGGCCTGGACCTGCCCGAGGTCTCGCTGGTGCTGGTGCTCGACGCCGACCGCGAGGGCTTCCTGCGCTCGACCACCTCGCTGGTGCAGACCTGCGGCCGGGCGGCGCGCAACGAGCGCGGCCGGGTGGTGCTCTACGCCGACTCGGTGACCCCCTCGATGCAGGCGGCGATCGACGAGGCCGACCGGCGCCGCGGCATCCAGCAGGCCTACAACGAGGAGCACGGCATTGTGCCGCGCACCGTGCGCAAGAAGATCACCAGCTCCCTGGCTGGCGCGCTCGAGCAGGAGCAGGACGGCGAGGGGCTGCACGAGGAGCTCACCGAGCTCGTGCCGAAGCTGGCCGAGCTGCGCAAGCAGATGCTGTCGGCCGCATCCGAGCTCGACTTCGAGAGCGCGATCAAGCTGCGCGACGAGATCCGTCGCCTGGAGGCCCTGCAGCTGGAGCTGGCGTGAGCGAGGCGGTCCCGAGCTTCGACCAGCAGCTCCGCACGGCGCCCCTGCGCCCGGGCTGCTACCTGTTCCGCGACGCCGGCGGCAAGGTGCTCTACGTCGGCAAGGCGCGCGAGCTGCGGCGGCGGGTCCAGGTCTACCGCCGGGCCGGCGCCGACGGCCGCGCGCGCCTTGCCGAGCTGCTCGACCACGCCGCCGGCGCCGAGTTCTTCGTCACCGACAGCGAGAAGGAGGCCATCCTGCTCGAGGACCGGCTGGTCAAGCTGCACCAGCCGCCGCTCAACGTGCTGTTGAAGGACGACAAGTCCTTCCTGCTCATCCAGCTCGACACCAGCCACCGGTGGCCGCGCCTGAACCTGGCCCGCCGCAAGCGCCGCGGCGCCGGCGAGTTCTACGGCCCCTACCCGAGCGCGGGGGCCGCGCGGCGGGCCAAGCGGCTGCTGCAGAAGGCCTTCGGCCTGCGCGACTGCAGCGACCACACCTTGGCGAACCGTTCCCGCGCCTGCCTCAAGCACGCCATCGGTCTGTGCTCGGCGCCGTGCGTGGACGCGGTCGAGCCGCCTGCTTACGCCGAGGCCCTGCAAGGCGCGCGCGAGGTGCTGGCCGGCCGGGTGGGCGAGCGCATCCACGCGGAGCGCGAGCGGATGGAGGCCGCCGCGGCCCGGCTCGAGTACGAGACCGCGCTCCGCGCCCGCGACCGCATCCGCGCGCTCGAGGCCCTGGCCGCGCCGCAGAAGGTGCGGCTCGCCGCCGACCGCGACTTCGACGTGCTGGGCATCGACGAGCGCGGCCACTTCGCGGCTCTCGAGTACCGCGAGGGGGACTGGATCGGCACGCGCCGCGGGCTGCTGCCGCTGCTGGAGGAGCCGGCCGCGGCGGTCGGCCAGCTGCTGTCGGCGCTCTATCGCGGCCCGGACCGCGAGATCCCCCCCGAGGTCCTGGTCGGCGCCCTGCCCGAGGAGGCGGAAGCCATCGAGGCCTGGCTGGGGGAGCGGGCCGGCCACCGGGTGCGCCTGCGAGCTCCGCAGCGCGGCGAGAAGCGGGCCCTGGTCCGGATGGCCGAGAGCAACGCGCGGGCCCAACGCGGGGAGCGCGCCAGCTCGCCGTGGCCGGTGGTGGCCGAACGGCTCAGCGTGCTGAGCCGCCAGCCGCCGCCGGCGGTGGTGGACTGCATCGACGTCAGCCATCTGCAGGGGCAGGAGCGCGTCGCGGCCAAGGTGCGCTTCGTCGAGGGCCGCGCCGACCGCGGCCACTACCGGCGCTACCTGGTCGGCGGCGGCGAGGGCAACGACGACTACGCCGCCATGCGCGAGGTGCTGACCCGGGTCCTGGCCCGCGCCGACCAGGACGGTCTGGCCGACCTGATCGTGCTCGACGGCGGCAAGCTGCAGCTCGACGCCGGCCTCGGGGCGGCCGCCGCCGCGGGCGCCGAG
>CAZXTO010000363.1:0-3743 GCA_964643675.1 uncultured Planctomycetales bacterium | reverse complement strand
CGCCTGGCCGCTCGCGGTGCTCCCGTCCGCAGCCGGTGCCGGCCCTCCGCCGCCATCACCGGGCTGGCCGCCGCGCGCCTTCCACGGCAGCGGCACCGGCGCCTCCATCGGCCCGCCGCTCACGGCAGAGCGGCGCACCGGCACCTGGTTGCAGCCGACCAGGTCGACGAACTCGGTGTCCTCGTCGCCCTCGGCCCGCGGGATGACGAACTTCACGTCCACCTCGTGGTGGGCGAGCCCTTGGGTCAGGCCGTAGCAGGCGGTGCCCAGGCCGCCGGAGATGTGCGGCGGGAATTCCCAGCCCAGCATGAGCACCCTCATGACTCTTCCTCCGGCAGCCCGCCGGCGCGCAGCATGGCGTCGATCCGCAGCAGCTCGGCGACGCTCCAGGCCTGGGCGATGCAGCCGCCGTGGCGGTGGGGCGAGTCGCCGTCGTAGACCTCGGAGACGTGGCCGAGGCCGTGGCTCGGCAGCGCGGTGCGGTAGTCCTCGAGTAGCTCCTGCAGGCGGCCGAGCTGTTTGCGGGTGGTGCCGAAGGCGCGCAGCGAGGCCTCGGCCCAGAAGCCGAGCAGCCACGGCCACACGGTGCCCTGGTGGTAGGCCGCGTCGCGCTCCTCGCAGCCGCCGGCGTAGTGGCCGAGGTAGCGCGGGTCCTCCGGGGTGAGGGTGCGCAGGCCGCGCGGGGTCAGCAGGTCGGTCTCGGCTCGTTCGACCACGTCGGTGCGCTTGCCGCGGGTCAGCGGGCTGAACTCCAGCGCCGCCGCCAGCACCATGTTCGGGCGCACCGAAGGATCGGGGCCGGACTCCTGCCAGCGGTCGGCCAGGTAGCGCTCGGGCAGCCAGAAGCGGCGCTTGAAGCTGCGGCCGGCCAGCCGCTTGCGCTTGGTCCAGAGCCGCGCCTCGGCCTCGTCGCCGGCCCGCAGGGCCAGCCGCTCGAGGTAGGCGAGCAGGAAGTACCACAGGGCCTCGATCTCGACCGGCTGACCGTGGCGCGGCGTGACCGGTCCGGCCGAGGTCTGGGCGTCCATCCAGGTCGCGTTGAGTTCGGGGCCGCCGACCTCGAGCAGACCGGCGCCGTCGGTCTTGATGCCGAGGCCGGTGCCGTCGTGGTAGGCCTCGGCGATCGAGCGCAGCGCCGGCCGGAACTCGTCCATCAAGCGCGCGGCCTCGCCGCCGGCCAGCTGCCACAGCCGCACCGCGCGCACGAACCAGAGCGCGGCGTCGGCCGAGCCGTAGTGGCTGTCGTCGGGCTCGAGGCCGAAGATGTTCGGCAGCAGGCCGTCGCGCAGGAAGGGCAGCGCGCCGCCCAGAGCCTCCCCGCACAGGTCGACTCGGCCGCGGCTCAGGGTCAGGCCGGGCAAGGACAGGAAGGTGTCGCGGCCCCACTCGCCGAACCACGGGAAGCCGGCGATGACGCCGAGCCGGTGGCCGGCGTCTCGATAGAGGTAGTGCTCGGCCCCGACCGCCAGCTGGTCGCCGACCGGGAGCTGGGCGGCGCCGGAAGGCGCGCCGGCCTCACCGCCTGCGCCTTGTTCCGCGGCGACCGCCAGGCGGCGCGCGCTCTCCTGCCGCCACAGCGCGGCCGGGTCCTCGGCCGCGGCGCCGATCGTGGCGGCCACCACCACCTCCCCGCCGCGCGGCAGGGGCAGGCTGAACCAGCCGGGGCTGAACTGGTCCTCGTGGCCGTCGTAGCCGCGCGCGAGGTCCTGCTGGTACTCGACCTGGCGGTACCAGACCGGGTCGGCGTCGAAGCGGCCGTTCAACTCGCCGTCGACCATCACCGTGATCTGCAGCGCCGGCAGCTCGGGGTACGGGCGGCAGCGGATGCCGCCCGGGATGCGCTCGATCCGCGGGTTCAAGGCCAGGTTCTCGAAGGTGAGGGCGTCGGCCTGGCGGTAGGGCAGCATGGGCCGCAGCCGCAGCTCGAGGCCGTCGCGCTCGCCGCCGAGGGTGTAGCGGCTGAGCACGGTCTGCTGGCCGCGCACCATCATCAGCTCGCGGGCCGGCTCGGCCAGGCCGATGCGGTAGCGCGAGCACGGCCAGGGCAGCAGCTCGAAGCTGGCCGCCGAGCGGTGGCCGCGCGGCGCCCACTGGCCGGGGTAGCGCGCCATCGACAGCGGGAACTCCTTGCCCGGCGCGTGCAGGCTCTCCTCGAAGCGCGACAGGAACAGGTGCCGGTCGGCGTGGCCGGGCGGCACCGCCGACAGGAGGCCGTGGTAGCGCCGCGTCGGGCACATCAGCACGGTCGAGGTCGCGCAGCCGCCGAGTCCGTCGGTCTCGAGCCATTCCCGGCTCAGGGCGTGCTCGAGACGGAGCAGCTCTTCGCGGCCGATCCGGAGCAACGGCGGACCAGCAGGAGCTGTGGGGAGGGGAAGCGTGGACGACATCGGCGCACCTTGCGGATTTCCCAGCGCGGGACGCGGGAACCGGGTGAAAAGGCGGTGGTTCTCTTCCGGTTCAGGCCCCCGGCTCCAGCTCGCCGCGGCCCACCAATATACCGCTGGGCAGGCCGGCCGCCTTGGCCAGCAGGCAGCGTTGTTGGGCGGTTTCCAAACCGAGCTCGCTGGCGAAGACGGCGAGGGCCTCGGGGGCCCGCGGCACCCCGGCTTCGGCCAGGTAGGCCGAGAGCTGGGTCAGCTCCCGGACCGGGATCGGGCCCTCCGGGCCGCGCAGATCGAGCAGCTCGTCGAGCTGCTCCTGGCTGAGGGTGGCCAGGTGGGCGTGGGGGATCCGCCGGAGCCAGTCCACCACCAGCGGGTCGCGGTGGCTGTGGAGGTCGAGCGAGGCGTAGAGCCGCGGCTCGAGCAGCTTCCACCGGCGGGCGATGGCCGGGTGCTCGGGGGAGCGGCTGGCGATGTCGGGCAGGCCGGGGAAGCAGGCGTCGAGGAAGGAGCTCTCGTCGTCGCTGAGCCAGTGGTTGGCCAGCACGTGGCCGGCGTGGGTGTAGGGGGTCGAGACCCAGCGCGCGCCGCGCCGGCGCACCGTGTCGCGGATCAGCGGCTGCTCGCGCGGCGGCAGCACGTAGTCGTCTTCCGGTGCAGAAACCAATAGGGGGCCGCGCCAACGCCGCAAGGCGCGCACGATGTCGACCCGCATCGGCAGCCGCAGGAAGGCCGTGACGGCCTTGGCCAGGAAGGGGTGGTAGTAGTGGTAGAACCAGTTCTTGGCCACGGTCTCGGCGCGGACCGGGGCGATCAGGGTCACCGCCCGCGGGCGGGCGCCGTGCTTGAGCAGCGAGGCGGCGGCGAGGGTGCCGAAGCTGGAGCCCCGGATCACGACCCGGTGCGAGCGGCCGCGGGTGCGGCGCAGGGCCTCGGCGAACATCGCCTGGGCGTCCTCGCGCACGTTGCGCGGCGAGCGCCAGCCCTCGGAGGCGCCGATGCCGCGGTAATCGACCATCAAGGAGGCGAAGCCGCGGTCCCGCAGCTGCCACAGCAGCGGATAGCCGAGCGCGTGGTGGGTGCCGTAGGTGACCGAGCCCATCGACTCGAGCAGGTGGAGCACGACCGGGGCGTCCGGGTCGGAGGGCACGAAGGCGCCGCGCAGGGTGCTGCCGTCGGACTCCAGCTCCACCAGCTCGGAGCCGGGCGGGAAGTTGTGCTCGGTGACCTCGAGCTTCGGGTAGCCCGCCGCCAGCAGCGCCGGGGGCGCGGTGGAGCCGAGCGCCGCCAGGAGGGCGCGGAGGGGGTTGAGGTCTCCCAAGTCGGGAGAAGCCTAGCGGCGAGGTGGGGGCTAGTCTCGCC
>CAZXTO010000362.1:0-3745 GCA_964643675.1 uncultured Planctomycetales bacterium | reverse complement strand
CCTCAACCGCCTCGAGGAGCGGCAGCTCTTCAACCTGCGCTACTCGCAGGGCACCATCCTGGAAGAGGTCGTCTACGTCCCGCTGCGCCCCTTCGGTCACGAGGATTGCATCGGCGCGCCTTGCGCGATCCCCGGCTCCTGCGGCGACCGCACCGGCTGCGGCTGGGAGGTCCACGTGCCCTACTGCGAGCTGGTCAACCGCAGCACCTCGGCCTTGATGCAGCGCCGCTACGGGGAGCTACCGGCCGGCCTGACCGGCTTCGCCGAGATCCTCGAGGTCGCGATCACCGGCGGCCACTACAGCTACCGCCACTTCGGCCAGCAGGCCAAGCTGATGCCGACCAGCGACCGCGACGGCTACGCCGACGAATTCCGCGCCCTGGTGGAGGAGGACTACCGCAAGACCGATGCCCGCGAGGACCTGCTCGCCGGCCTGCTCGACTGGCGCGGCGAGCGCCACGACGCGCGCCACTACGCCGCCTCCTGGGGCCTGGCCCAGACCCTGCTCGCCTTCGGCAAGAGCGCCGGCCGCGGCAAGGACGCCCGCAGCCTCGGCGACCTCCTGCTCGAGATCGGTCAGATGGAGGACGCAGGCTGGCCGCAGATCCTCGAGCGGCTCCAGGCCCACGACCCGAAGCTGCTCAAGAACCTGTCCAAGAAGCTGCCGAGCAAGGTGCGCAAGAAGGGGCCGGCGGCGCTGCTGGCCGACTGAGCCGGCGCGCTCAGTCCTGCGTGGCGACGGCGAAGGCGGAGTCGATGGCTTCCTGGCCGACCTCCAGCGGCACCAGCAGCTCGCCGCTGCGACCAGCGGTGAGTTGGAGCTCCACCCCGTCGAGCGCGATCGCGTAGCCGGAGTAGCTGCCGCCCTCGAAGATGGTCGGGTTGGTGCGACACTTCAGGCGGGCGGTCCAGACGCCGCTCATCCGGGGATGGAGCAGGAAGGAGCCGTCCGCGCCGAGCGCGGCGCTGCTGCTCAAGCTCCAGGGCAGCCCAGCGGCGGTGTGGCCCTGTTGTTGGACCGAGACCTTCCAGCGCTCCGACTCCGGCAGCTCGACACCATCGGGCAGGGTGAAGCGGATCGGCGCCAGCGGCTCCAGCGTCACCCGCTGCTGGCCGGAGAGGAGCAGCTGTTTTCCCTGGTAGCCATCGGCCACCACCAGGACCTCATGGTGGGCATCCGCGCTCAGCATCTGGAGGCCGCGGCGGGCGTAGGCGAAGCCGGACTCGTGCGCTTCCGGCCAGTGCACCTCGAAGTCGGGGATCGGCAGGCCGGCCAGGTCGACCGCCTCGACGGCGTGGCGGAACAGCTTGCCGCGCAGGTCGAGCGGCTGCCAGCCGGGCAGAGCGAGTTCGGCGCCGGCG
Source organism: uncultured Planctomycetales bacterium (assembly GCA_964643675.1). GTDB lineage: Bacteria > Planctomycetota > UBA1135 > UBA1135 > UBA1135 > J029. Next base: position 2,383 of record CAZXTO010000362.1, on the reverse strand, counting down.
ACGATCTCGAAGACCTCCGAGCTCGCCACGACCTCTTGGCTCTCGATGTGTTGGAGCTCGACCATGGCGAGACCGGTCTCCTCCAGGTCGAAGCGGAAGCGCGGATCGCCGTCCTCGAGCCGGAGCGAGCCCCGGAACCCGGCGAAGGGCTGGCCGCCTTCCTCGAGGAAGCGCAGCCCGACCATGAACTCGCTCGGCAGGATCCCGGGGTCGAATTGGATCTGGCCGAGGACCGCGGCGCCGGCGCTCCGGAGCTCGATCAGGTGGTCCTCCGCGCCCGGGCGCAGCTCGACCTCGCGCATGCGGCCGAAGCGGCGGTCCTGCGGGATCACCCACAGCTTGGTGCGCGCCAGGTCCGCGGGTACCTGCCCGGAGAAGCGGAAGCCGCCGTCTTCGTCGGTGAGCACCTTGGCGTAGCTCAGGTTGCGGCCGTCATCGTTGCGCGGACCGTCTTCGGGGAGCCAGGCCAAGTCCAGCCTGACCTCGACCTCGGGCACGGCGGCGCCGTCCTGATCCACCACCCGGCCGGCGGCGAAGACCGGGCCGCCGAGCTCGAAGGAGCCGAGCTCGCCTTCCCGATCCTCCGCCTCGACCGTGAAGCGGCCGATGCCCCAGCGGGTGGTCCCCGAGGCGTAGGCCTGGCTGCGGTCGACGAAGTGGATTTGGTAGTCCGCCCGCGCCTCTTCTCCGGGGAGTTGGAGCTGGAAGTCGAGCACGCCTTCCTCGTCGGTCCAGGTGTGCCATTCATCCAGACGCTGGCCGCCATTCGGGCCGATGGCGGCGATCGCGAGCCCCACGGTGTGGTTGGGGAGCGGCGCCCCCTGGCTGTCGACCATCAGGAACTGGCGGGTGCGGGCGCGCGGGGCGGCCGTCAGCTCGATCGCCACCTCGGTCCCCGGGGCGGCCGGCCCGTCGAAGGCCAGGGTGCCGTAGGTGACCGCCCCCGGCGCCATGACCGCCGCCATCAGGCGTTGGCCGACGCCGACGTAGGGGAAGCGGACCGCGCTCCCCGACGCCCGCTGCACGCAGGCGGAGCGCGGCGCGTCCTCTCGGGCCATTGAGCGGTCGATGCCGTCCCCGTCCTGCTCGTCGAGCGGCCACAGGTGCACCCGGGTGCCGTCGGGCAAGGCGCCGCCGTCGGCGTCGCGCAGCTCGACCTGGACCGAGCCGGTGGGCGGGAGTTGGATCTGGAGCGGCCCCTCGAGCTCCGCGAAGGCGTCGAAATCCACTCCGACGATCGGGCGGATCGCCAGCCGCGTGGTCGCCTGGACCTGGTTCCGGCGCAGCCGGGTCTCGATCACGGCCTGCTGGAAGTGGCGCAGGTGGGCGAGGCCTTCGTCGTCGGTGAGAGCCCGGGCGAAGGCGTAGCGGAGCGGCTCCTCCCGCTCGTTGTGTACGCCGACGAACACCCCCGGGGCGGGCGCGCCGAGCCAGTCCCGCACCTCCACCTCGAGGTGGCGCGCCGGGCGCAGCAGCAGTTCGACCACGGGGAAGCTTGCCGAACTGAGATCCTCAAAAAGGTACCTGGCCGCGAAGCGGCCGTCATGCCGGGCGGCCACGTGGGTGTAGCTGCGCCGCGGCGGCACCCGGACCTCGCCCTTCTCGTCGGCCTGATAGCGGTCACCGAAGCGCTCGAGCAGGGTCTCCTTGTCGAGGTATTCGGTGAACATGGCCCGCCCGAAGGCGTCGTCGCGCTCCGAGGACCGATCGAACCACAGCACCTCGGCGCCGGGCACGGGTTCGAGGGTGGCGGCGTCCAGCACCCGGATCAGGTGGGCGTCCTCCGCGGTGCTCGGCGGCAGGAACGAGGCCTCGATCGGATCCAGCTCAGGTTGCCCGGCTTCGACCACGGCCCGGGTGCCGGCCGCTTCCAGCGCCGGGGCGGTCAACGCCGGCGCCGGCTCCACCGGCGCGGCCTGGGCGGAATGCTCTGTCGGCGCGGGTGCTCCTTCAGGCGTGAGGGCCATCCAGCCCAGGGCGAACAGGATCAGGGCGGCGGCCGCCCCCAGCATCTTCTTGGCGCTCAAGATCGTGGCTCCGGTCAGGGCGGGCGCCAGCGGCGCCGCGACGGTCGGGGTGAGGAAGGCCAGGCAGCGATTCCGCCAATCCGCGCCGAGGTCGGCGCCGAGGCGCCGCCGCAGCCGCTCCAATCCGCGCCGCAGGCGGGTCTGCACCGTCGCTTCCGGAACGCCCTGCATCTCGGCGATCCGCCGCAGCTTCAAGCCCTCGTAGTAGCGCAGGTAGACCGTGCTGCCGTAGGGATCCTCGAGCTGCGCGACCAGCGCCGACAGCGAGCGGAAGGTCTCCATCCGCTCCGCCAGCTGCTCCGGCAGCTCCCCGGTCGCCGCGCCGGCGACGCCGCCGGTCGCGGCCAGTCGCCGAT
>CAZXTO010000361.1:0-3760 GCA_964643675.1 uncultured Planctomycetales bacterium | reverse complement strand
CGCGACTTCGCGCCGCCGCACGCCGAAGGCGCCGGCGCCCGCCTCGCCGCCCTCGATCCCGCCGCCGGCTCCTTCGCCTACCCGGTCGGCTGGTGTCCGCTGGAGGCGGCGCTGGTGCCGCCCGCCCCCGCATTCGCCGCCGCGCCCTGGCTCGAGATCACCGCCGAGGCCGCGCTCCAAACCCCCGATCTGCGCCGCCTGGCCGCCGCAGGATCCCGTTCCTGACCACCGCACGCATGTTCCTCAAGCGAATCGAACTCGAGGGCTTCAAGTCCTTCGCCGACCGCACCGTCGTCCAGGTGCAGCGCGGCCTGACCGGCATCGTCGGCCCCAACGGCTGCGGCAAGTCGAACGTGGTCGACGCGCTGCTGTGGGTGATGGGGGAGCGCTCGGCCAAGACGCTGCGCGCCGACGCCATGGACGACGTGATCTTCAAGGGCGCCGAAGGGCGCGCGCCGGCGCCCTACGCGATGGTCGAGATCATCCTGGCCGACGACGCTGGCGACATCGTCGAGCCCGGCGGCGAGGTGGCGATCGGGCGCCGCCTGTTCCGCAGCGGCGAGTCCGAGTACCTGCTGAACGGCCGCAAGGTCAAGCGCAAGGAGGTCAAGGACGTGCTGATGGACACCGGCCTCGGGGTCCGCAGCTACATGGTGCTGGCGCAGGGCAAGATCGACGCCGTGCTGTCGGCCAACGCCGCCGAGCGCCGCTCGGTGTTCGAGGAGGCCGCCGGCATCAGCCGCTACAAGGCGCGCAAGCACGAGGCGGAGCTGAAGCTGAACCGGGTCGCCCAGGACCTGGCGCGAGTCGAGGACGTCTACGAGGAGGTGCAGCGGGCGGTGCGCTCCTTGAAGTACCAGGCCGGCAAGGCGCGGCGCTTCGTCGAGACCCGCGACCAGTACCGCGACGGCAAGATCCGGCTGTCCTGGGCCGATTCGGCCCGTCTGCAGGGGGAGGAGGACGCGCTGCAGGCGCGCGCCACCGAGCTCGAGGGCCGCATCGCCGAGCTGCGCAGCGAGCGCGAGAACGCCGAGCAGCGGCTGCGGGAGCTGGAGCAGGAGGCCGGCACCTTGCGCGAGCGTTACGACGCGCTGCGGGCCGCCGCCGCCGAGACCAAGGAGAAGGCCGCCGCCCTGGAGGAGCGGGTGCGCGGCTACGAGGGACGCGCCCACGAGCTCGAGCTGCGCCGCGAGCGCGAGGCGGAACGCCTCGATGGTCTCGAGCGAGAAGATCGGGAGCGTCAGGTGGCCGACGCCGACCTGGTGCAGGAACGCGGCCAACGCGCGGACGAGTCGGAGCGCGCCAGGGCTGCCCTGGCGGCCGCGGAGGGGCGCTTCGAGCAGCAACGCTCCGAGCACCGCGAGCTGCGCGGACGACTCGAGGAGCTTCGGCAGGGGGTCCTGGCCGCGCTCGCGGAGCGGACCCGGCACCACAACGCCGCCGCCGCCGCTGCCCACGACCGCAGCGAGGCCGAAGGAGCGCTCAGCGCGCTCGACCGCCGGACCCAGGACGGCGCCCAGGAGCGCGAGCGCCTGGTGGTCGAGCTGGAGCAGGCCCGGGCCGAGCTCGAGAGCTCGAGCGTCCGCGTCGGTCAGGACGAGGACCGGGCCCGCCAGTTGGTGACCCGCCGCGACGCCCTGCGCGAGGAGCGCGAGCAGAGCGAACAGGTCGCCGCCGAGGCGCGGCGCGAGGCCGATGCCGCCCGCACCCGCCTGCAAGCCCTGAGCGCGGTCGACGAAGAGCACGAGGGCGTCCCCGACCACGTGCGCGAGCTGCTGCGCGCCGCCGACGGCGCCAGCCTGCTGCTCGACGGGGTCTCCGTGCCGGCACCTTGGGACCGCCTGATCGAGGACCTGCTCGGCCGGATGCAGCACGGCCTGTGGCTGGACCAGCGCGAGCAGGCCGGAGAATTGCCGGGGGGGACCTTCGACTGTTTCTTCCCCGCGCGGCGTTCGGCGCCGGTCCACGTCGTGCAGGCGCCCGCCCTGCGCAGCCTGCTGGAAGGAGACGAGCAGCGCTGTGAGGCGCTGTGCGCGCGCCTGGGCGAGATCTACTGCGTGGACTCCGCCGCCGAGGCCCAGGCCATGGCGGCCGTGCACGCCGGCGCGCTGTTCCTGTCCCGCGACGGTGAGTTGCACGGCGCCGGCTTCGCCCGCCTCGGCATGCTCCAAGGCAGCAGCGCCGAGGGCATCCTGGCGCGGCGCAACGCCCGTCGCCTGGCGGGCGAGACCGTCTCCCGCTCGGAGCGGATCCAGGCCGAGTCCGGCGAGCGCGCGGCCCGCGCCGGGGCCGAGCTGGAGCAGGTGCGCGGCGAGCTGGCCGCGCTCGACACCCGGTTGCGCGAGGCGGTGGCCGAGCGCGACCGGGCCCAGTCCCGGGTCCAGCACCTCGAGCGTCGCTCCGAGGCGCTGCTCGAGGAGGACCGCGCCTTGTCCGAGGAGCTGCGCTCGGCCCAGGAGAAGCGGGACGCGGCCGAGGCCGCCGAACGCGAGGCGGCCGGCGCGCGGGACCAGGCCGAGTCCCGCCGGCAGCAGCTCAGCGCGGAGCTGGATCGAGCCGAGGAGCGCTCCCAGGAGCAGGAGGCCGCCTTCGAGACCTCCCGGCAGGACCTGCAGGAGGCGCGCCTGGCCGAGGAGAGCGTGCGTCAGCAGCTGGCGCACGTCGAGGAGCGCATCGAGGCCCACGAGCGGCTGCACGAGCGCGACCGCAGCGAGAGCCAGCGCATCCGTCAGGAGCTCGACGAGCTCGCCAGCCGCGCCGAGGAGCTGCGGCAGGACGCCGAGCGCGACCGCGCCGGCATGCGCGAGCTGCTCGGCGAGCGCGGCCAGCTCGAGGAGCGGCTCGAGCAGGCCCGGGTGCTGCACGAGCGCGCCCGCGACGCCTTCGAGCAGGCGCGCTTCGGCGCCCAGGGCGGCGAGGGGAAGCTCGAGCAGATGCTGGGCGACCGCCAGGAGCTGGCCCTCGGCCTGCAGCGGGTCCAGATGCAGCGCTCCGAGCTGGTGCGCTCGATCACGGAGGAGTTCCAGCAACCGCTCGAGGATTTGGTGCGCGGCGCCGGGGTCGAGGGCGAGCCGCTGAGCGGGGATCCGCTCGAGACCCTCCGCGCCGAGGTCGCACAGCTGCGCCGGCGGCTCGACTCGATCGGCGCGGTCAACCTGGACGCCGTGCAGGAGCTCGAGGAGCGCGAGCAGCGCGCCGAATTCCTGGGCCAGGAGCGCAACGATCTGCTCGAGGCGCGCACCAACCTCGAGGACACCATCGAGGACCTCGATGGTCGCTGCCGCGCCCGCTTCCTCGAGACCTTCGAGGCGGTCCAAGGGCAATTCGAGGCCATCTTCCGCCGCCTGTTCCGCGGCGGCCGGGCCGAGATCGGGCTCGAGCCCGAGGTCGACCCGCTCATCGCCGGCATCGACATCTCAGTGCGTCCGCCCGGCAAGGAGCTGCGCTCGATCAAGCTGCTGTCCGGCGGCGAGCGCACCCTGACCGCGCTGGCGCTGCTGCTGGCGGTGTTCCGCTCGCGACCGTCCCCCTTCTGCCTGCTGGACGAGGTCGACGCCGCCCTCGACGACGCCAACGTCGGCCGCTTCCTGGACGTGCTCGAGGACTTCGTCTCGGGCACCCAGTTCATGGTCGTCACCCACAACAAGCTGACCATGGCCCGCTGCGAACGGCTGTTCGGCGTCACCATGCGCAAGGCCGGCGTCAGCCTGGTGGTCGGCGTGGAGCTGTCGGAGATCCCGGAGGCGCCCCTGCCCGCCGA
>CAZXTO010000360.1:0-3794 GCA_964643675.1 uncultured Planctomycetales bacterium | reverse complement strand
CGGCGTGGAAGGCAAGGATCTTACCGAATTCGTGCTGGGCGACGAGGATGCGGCCGCCGACATGGCACGGGTGCTGCTCGAGGACGAGGAGGTCGCCGCAACCCTGCCCGCCGCCGACGTGGTGCTCGACGCCGACCTGTCCGGGGTGTCCATGGTGCAGGTCATCCAGACCCTGGCCCTGGAGCAGCAGAGCGGCCTGCTGAGGGCCGAAAAGCCAGGCGTGGCCGCAGAGATCACCCTGGCCGACGGCCGCCTGGACCTGGCGGCGCTGCTCGAGCCGATCCGCGCCGAGCACGAGCTGCCGGCGCTGGCGGCGGCCTGGCTGCAGGCGGACGAGCTGCGCGGGCTGGGCGCGGTCGGGCGGCGGGCGGTCGATCAGGAGCAGCCGGTCCGCGCGGCGGACCTGTGGCACCTCGGCTCCTGCACCAAGGCGATGACCGCCACCCTGTGCGGGGTGCTGGTCGAGCGCGGGGAGCTGAGCTGGGACACGACCATCGGCGAGGTCTTCGAGGACGAGCCCGAGGTCTTCACCGACTGGCATCCGGTCACCCTGCGTCAGCTGCTCCGCCATCGCTCCGGCCTGCCCGATGACCGCTCGCCCGACCTGGCGCTGGTCGCCCACATGGAGGGGATCGAGGCTTCCCTGCCGGAACAGCGGCTCGAGCTCGCCCGCGTGGTGTTGAGCCGCGATCCGCGCGGCGAGCCGGGCGAGCGCATGGCCTACTCGAACTTCGGTTACGTCATCGCCGGCGCGATGGCCGAGCGGCGCACCGGCAGGAGCTGGGAGCGCCTGATGCGCGAGCTGTTGTTCGAGCCGCTGGGCATGGAGAGCGCCGGCTTCGGCCCGCCCGGCCGCGAGGGCGCGCTCGACCAGCCGCGCGGCCACCTGTGGGGGAAGGCGCTGGAGCCCACCCCGCTGGCCGACAACGCGCCGTGGATGGGGCCGGCCGGCACCGTGCACGCCTCGCTCGCCGATTGGAGCCGCTTCCTCGCCGCCCACCTGCGGGCCGCGCGCGGCGAGAAGGGGCTGATCGCCCCCTTCCTCGCCGCCGAGCTCCACCGAGCGCCCGAAGGCAGCGACTACGCCCTCGGCTGGGTGGTCACCGAGCGCTCCTGGGCCGAGGGTCTCGCCCTGACCCACACCGGCAGCAACGGCCTCTGGTTCGCCCTGGTCTGGCTGGCGCCCGAGCGCGAGCTCGCGTTGATGGCGGTCACCAACAGCGGCGGCCCCGGAGCCTTCGCCGCCTGCGACGCCGCGGTGGTGGCGATGCTGCGGCAGGCCGACGCCGAGGTCGAGGTCGACGCCGCCGACCGCTGACCGCCCTGTCGCGCGGTCCGCGCGGGGCGTAGCATCTGCGCCATGTCCCTCCCCTGCCAACCGGGCATCCTCGCCGGCCTGCCGCCGCACGCGCGCTTCCTGAACTTCCAGCTCTCGGCCGAGGCCACCGCCGAGATCGTGCTCGAGGAGCTCGGCGCGCTGGCCGTCGACGAGCAGCTGGTGGTCGGCTTGGGGCCGCCGGTGGTGGCGCTGCTCGGCGGCGCGGTCGCCGGCCTGCGGCCGATGCCGCACCTGGTCGGCAAGGGGGTGGAGATGCCCTCCACCCCGGCCGGGCTGTGGTGCTGGCTGCGCGGCCAGGACCGCGGCGAGCTGGTGCACGCCACCTACGAGCTGGCCGAGGCCCTGGCCGGCTGCTTCGAGCTGGTCGAGGTCAGCGACGCCTTCTTCCACCGCGACGGCCGCGACCTGAGCGGCTACGTCGACGGCACCGAGAATCCGGAAGGAGAGAAGGCGGTCGAGGTGGCCTTCGTCCGCGGCGCCGGCGCGGGCATGGACGGCTCCAGCTACCTGTCGACCCAGACCTGGGTCCACGACCTGAGCGCCTTCCAGTGCATGGCGCCGGAGGAGCGCGACGACTGCATCGGCCGCCGCATCGCCGACAACGAGGAGTTCGACGAGGCGCCGGAGTCGGCCCACGTCAAGCGCACCGCCCAGGAGAGCTTCACTCCGGAGGCCTTCCTGCTGCGCCGCTCGATGCCGTGGGCGGACCCGAGCGGCGAAGGCCTGGTCTTCGTCAGCTTCGCCGCCAGCCTCGATCCCTTCGAGGCCATCTGCCGCCGCATGGTCGGCCTGGAGGACGGCGTCGTCGACGCGCTGTTCCGCTTCACCCGCCCGCTGACCGGTGCGCAGTATTGGTGCCCGCCGCTGACCGCCGAGGGGCGGCTGCGGCTGGATGCGGCTCGCGGCTAGGCGGGCGGATCGGTCGAGCCTCGGCGCCGGCGGAGCGTCTATACGCTACCGTTTTGTTACTGTATGCTCCCGTTTCCCACATCCCTCTAGATTGAATCCCCGATGAGCAGGCCTGAGGACCATCCCTCCGACAAGGAGACCCAGTTGGAACTGGAGTGCCGCCAGCTTGGTCAGGAACTGGCCGAGCGGGAAGCGGAGAAGCGGGCCCTGGAGGCGGAGCTCGAACGGGAGCGCGAGGAGTCGCAGAAGGCGGCCGCCCGCGCCTCCCTCGCCTAGGACCTCCTCTCGAGCGTCTTCGACCGCGTCACCGACGGCTTCGTCGCGCTCGATGCGGACTGGAACTACACCTTCGTCAACAAGCAGGCGGGCGCCGTCTTCGGCCGCGAACCCGAGACCCTGATCGGGAAGCATATCTGGACCGAGTTCCCCGACGGCGTGGACCAGCCCTTCTGCAAGGCCTACGAGCGAGCGATGCGGGAACAGCAGATCACCCGTTTCGAGGACTTCTATTCCCCTTGGGACCGCTGGTTCGAGAACATCATCTACCCGTCTCCGGACGGCATCTCGATCTACTTCCACGACATCACCTCGCGCAAGCAGGCCGAGCTCGAGCTGCGGGAGGAGCGCCGGCGCCTCCTCGGCATCATCGATTCGATGCCGTTGGCGACCTTCGTGGTGGACCGCGCGGGCGCGGTCTTCGCCTGGAACCGGGCCTGCGAGGCCATGACCGGGGTGCCGGCCGAGGAGATCGTCGGCCGCGGGGACTACGCGCACGCGGTCCCCTTCTTCGGCGCCCGTCGCCCGACCCTGCTCAACCTGCTCCAATGGGCCGGCGCCGAATGCACGGAGGGGTACTCCCGCGTCCAGCCGAGCGGCGACGGCTTCGTCGCGGAGTGGACCACGAACGGGCAGGGTTCTTCCCGGGAGCGTCACCTCTGGAGCGAGGTCCAGCCCTTGTTCGACCGCGACGGCGAGCTCTGGGGCACGATCGAGACGATCTTCGACCTGACCGATCGGCACCTGCTCGAGGGGACCCTCCGCGAGAGCGAGCAGCTGCTGCTCTCGGCGCAGCGAGTGGGACCATCTGCGCGGAGACGGCTCGGCCTGCAGCGTGCACGTGAGCCTGACGAAGTTGGTCCTCGGTGCCAAGGAATTGGTCTTGGCGATCGTGCACGACATCACCGAGCGGAAGCAGCTCGACGCCGAACTCGAGAAGCACCGGACCCGGCTCGAGGAGCAGGTCCAGGAGCGGACCCGCGAGCTCGCCCTGGCCAAGGAGAAGGCCGAGTCCGCCGACCGGCTCAAGTCGGCCTTCCTCGCCGCCATGTCCCACGAGCTGAGGACCCCGCTGAATTCGATCCTGGGCTTCACCGGGATCCTGCTGAAGCGCATCCCCGGCGAGCTCAACCCCGAACAGGACAAGCAGCTCGGCATGGTCCGGCAGAGCGCCCGCCACCTGCTCGCCTTGATCAACGACGTCCTCGACATCTCCAAGATCGAGGCGGGGCAGCTGCGAGTGGAGCGCCAGGCCTTCGATGCCCGAGAG
>CAZXTO010000359.1:1586-3796 GCA_964643675.1 uncultured Planctomycetales bacterium | reverse complement strand
GGGCTGCGCCAGCTGGTGCACGGCTTCGACGCCCTGCGCGCGGCCGGCTACGACGTCGCCCTGATCGACCCCTCGCCGCCGCTGCAGGCGGCGCGCGCGGTGCTCCAGCTGGAGAAGCGGCTCCCGGTCGAGGACGGCTTCGCTCTGCCCGGCGACCTGAGCCCGATGCCCGAGGAGCGCATCGGCGAGCTGCTGGTCGAGCTGGGCTTCCTCGAGTCCGAGCGGCTGGAGGAGGCCGAGGCGCTGGCCAAGGAGCGGCCCGACGAGCTGCTCGGCCAGGTGCTGGTCGACGAGGGCTGGGTCGAGACCGAGCAGCTGGCGGTGGCGCTGGCCCGCATCTACGGCCAGCAGTTCATCCTCCCGGTCGAGCTGCACCTGCTGGACGTCACCCTCGAGCACGGCGTGCCGCTCGGCGAGCTCCGCACCCACGGCGCCCTGCCGCTGCTGCAGTTCGAGGACAAGCTGGCGGTGGCGGTGTCCGACCCGGCCGACATCTTCGCGGTCGACGGCATCAAGCGCCGCAGCGGCCTGACCGTGCTGACCTGCGTCACCGTGCCGGCCGAGATCGAGCAGGGCCTGGACCTGATGCAGCGGGCCGCCGGCGGCGGCGCCACCCCGATCCAGGAGCTGATCGCCTCGCGCGGCACCAGCATCGGCGAGCTGTTCGACGAGCTGCTTGTGAACGCCCTGATCGAGGGCGCTAGCGACATCCACATCGAGCCCAACGAGAGCCACTGCGAGGTGCGCTACCGGGTCGACGGCCGCCTGCGCGAGGCCGGCCGCTTCACCAGCGAGGAGGGCCGCGAGCTGACCGCCCGCATCAAGGTGCTGGCCGGCTGCGACATCTCCGAGAAGCGGCTGCCGCAGGACGGCCGCCACCGCTTCACCCAGGGCTCGCGCGACGTCGACCTGCGGGTCAACACCCTGCCGACGGTCTACGGCGAGAAGACCGTGATGCGGATCCTGGACCGCAAGCAGACCAAGGTCACGCTCGAGATGCTGGGCATGCGCGGCCAGGGCCTGGAGTGGATGCGGGAGGCGATCCAGTGCTCGCACGGCATGGTGCTGGTCACCGGCCCGACCGGCTCCGGCAAGACCACGACCCTCTACAGCGTCCTGGACGAGATCGTGACCCCGGAAATCAACGTATCGACGGTGGAGAACCCGGTCGAACGTGCCGTTGATGGTGTGAACCAGACCCAGGTCAACTTCAAGGCGGGTCTGGACTTCGGCCTCTGCCTGAGGTCGCTCCTGCGACAGGACCCGGACGTGATCATGATCGGCGAGATCCGCGACACCGAAACCGCCAACATCGCGGTCGAGGCGGCCCTCACGGGCCACCTGGTGCTCGCCACCTTGCACACCAACGACGCGCCGGGCGCCGCCACCCGCCTGATCCAGATGGGCGTCGAGCCCTTCCTGGTCTCGGCCACGCTGCGCTGCGTGGTTGCCCAGCGCCTGGCCAGGCGCCTGTGCGACTCCTGCAAGCAGCCGGTGGTGCTGCCGGACGCGGTGATCGAGAAGTACTCGCCGCACGGCCTCGAGGCGGGCCGCCACTACGGCGCCGGCGGCTGCCAGTCCTGCCGCAGCAGCGGCTACACCGGCCGACTCGGCCTCTACGAGGTGATGCGCATGGAACCCGAGCTGCGCGACCTCGTGGCCAACAACCCGTCCACCGACGAGCTGCGCGACGCCGCGCTGCGGTCGGGGATGCAAGGCCTGCTGCGCGACGCCCTGATCCGGGCCAACGCCGGCAGCACCACCCTCGAGGAAGCGCTACGCGCAGGAGGCAAGGCTTGAGCCTGACGACGATCCTCAAGAAGGACAAGGGAGCCAAGACCGACGGCGCCGCGGGCGGCGCCGTGGCCGCCGCCCCGAAGGAGGGCGAGCTCCAGGCCGAAGCGCCGATCCTGGTCGACCGCAAGCTCAAGCTGCGGCCCAAGGAGACCCTGCACATCATGATCCAGCTGCGCGCCATGCTGTCGGCCGGCGTGCCGCTGCTGGCGGCGCTGCGCACCCTGCGCGAGCACTCGAACAGCCCGCAGGGCGCCAAGGCGCTCGAGAAGATCGCCACCACGGTGGAGAGCGGCCACGACCTCTCCTACGCCCTCGACTGCCTGCCGCTGTGCTTCCCGAAGTACGCCGTCCACCTGCTCGCCGGCGCGCTGGACGAGTCGCTGGGCCGCTGCGCCGAGCTGCTCGACAAGCAG
>CAZXTO010000359.1:0-1486 GCA_964643675.1 uncultured Planctomycetales bacterium | reverse complement strand
CGCCGGCGCGCTGGACGAGTCGCTGGGCCGCTGCGCCGAGCTGCTCGACAAGCAGATCAAGCTCAACGGCAAGATCAAGGGGGCACTGGCCTACCCCGGCTTCCTGCTGTTCATGACCGTGGTCATGACGGTCGGCATCCTGGTGCTGCTGGTGCCGAAGTTCGAGGAGATGCTGAACTCCCGGCCGGACATGCTCCCCTTCACCACCAAGCTGGTGCTGTCGACCAGCGCCTTCCTGCGCGAGTCGCCGTGGCTGGCGATCGTCGGCGGGGTGCTGATCCTGAGCTTCTTCATCGTGCTGATGCGCAGCCGCAAGGCGCGCGCGGCGATGTTCGAGGCCATGAGCCGGACGCCGGTGCTCGGCGCCCTGATCCACAAGGCCTACATCGCGCGCTCGGTCAGCACGCTGGCCCTGACCCTGGAGTCGGGCGTGCCGATCCTGAGCGGCCTGGAGCACGCGGCCGACGTCTCGGCGCTGCCCAAGCTGCAGCAGAACTGGCGCAAGGCCGCCGAGGTGGTCCGCGACGGCCGCCCGATGCACACCGCCATGGAGGGCCAGGACCTGCCGCCGGCCCTGCTCCAGATGATCGTGGCCGGCGAGTCGAGCGGCTCGCTGGACACCAGCCTGCGCACCGCCTCCGAGTTCCTGGATCGCGAGACCCAGGCCGCGCTGGAGGTCTTCACCGGCCTGCTGGGCCCCGCCACGGTGGTCATCGCCGGCGCCGTGGTCGGCTTCATCGTGGTCTCGCTGATGACCCCGATCCTGCAGATGGCGAAGTTCGTCGGATGATGCGGCGACCGCCCCGGACCCGTCGCGGCGGCTTCTCGCTGCTCGAGCTGACCATCGCGCTGTTCCTGATCGTGATGGTCTGGGTCTCGGCGCTGGCCTCGATGCGCACCAGCCTGCGCACCCTGACCGGCTCCGAGTCGGTGGCGCTGGCGGCGACCTCGGTGCGCGAGCTCCGGGAGTACACCTACGCCATGACCATCGACGAGCTCGACCTGCTCGACGCCACCTCGATGGCGCCGGTGCTGGGCGACGGCGCCGCCATGCCGGACGCCGGCGCCCTGGTGCTCGAGGTGGACGTGCAGCCGGTCGACGACGACCACCCGAACACCAACGTGCAAGCCGCCGACTCCCGCACCCGCCTGGTCACGGTGGAGTGCTGGAGCCGCGGCCGCATGCTGCTGGAGGCCCAATGGCTGGCGGCGGAGCATTGATCCGGCCCCGACGGCGCGGGCGCGGCGGCTTCAGCCTGGCGGAGCTGCTGGTGGTCGTGATGATCTTCCTGATCATGGCGGGGATGGCGGTCCCGGCCTTCCAGTCCTCGGACAGCGCCTCCTCCGAGGTGCGGCGGGTCTTCGCCGACGCGGTCCGCACCCGCTCGCTGGCGCGCACCAGCTGGGAGGCGACCGTGCTGCGGGTGGACACCGCCTCGGCCCGCTGGCGCGCCGAGCGCGCCGACGGCACCCCGGTGCCCGGGCC
>CAZXTO010000358.1:0-3811 GCA_964643675.1 uncultured Planctomycetales bacterium | reverse complement strand
GCCAGGTCGGCCAGGAAGTCGGCCGAGACCTCGCCGGCGGCGATGGTGTGGATGGTCACGCCCAGGTCGCGGTTCATGCGCGCGATGCGCTGGATGATCGTGTGGGTGTTGGTCACCCCTACGGTCGGGTCGCCGTCGGTCAGCAGGTAGATGGTCTGCGCGTTGCGGACCGTCAGCGCGACCGCCAGCGACTCGTAGATGTTGGTGCCGCCGAAGGCGCTGTTGGTCTCGAGGAAGCGCTTGGCCTCTTCGATGTTCTCGTTGCTGGCGGGCACCAGCTTCGGCCGCCACAGGTGCGCGCTGGTGGCGAAGATCAGGATCGTGAAGCGGGTGTTGCCCGGCAGGTTGCCGAGGGTGTGCTTGAGCTGGCCGGCGAAGTGTTCGTAGCGGGTCACCGCCTCGGTCGAGGAGTCATCCCACAGCTCGTTCATCGAGCCGCTGACGTCGAGCACGAAGACCACCCCGCCGCGCGGGATCGGGATGCCGTGGTAGTCGGTCGTGGTCTCCCCGGGCTGGGCGCTGCGGGCGGCCTCGGCGGCGGCGAGCTTGCGCAGGGCGTCCTTGCGGCTGGGGAGCTGGTAGCCGTCCTCGAGCTCCTCGTACCAGTGCAGCCAGGACTTGGTGTTGGCGCCGAACTCGCGCCCGGTCAGCTCGCCGAGGCCGTCGGCGATCTCGTCGCGGACGCGCGAGTCGTCGACCTGCATCTGCTCGATCAGGGCGCCGAGGGTGGCCAGGCGGCGGTGCTTGACCAGGGCCAGGACGGCCGCCGAGCGCACCGACCAATAGTCGTCGCGCAGCATGCCGATCAGGGCCTCGATGGCCTCGTCGGACTGGGCGCCGGCCAGCGCGCGGGTGGCGTTGACCCGCAGCGAGATCGAGTCGCCCTCGAGCAGCGGCAGCAGCTTGGCCTCGGCCCCGGGGCTGAGCTCGCCGATCTCGCTCAGGGCCCAGGCGGCGTCGGCGCGGGTGACCGGCGCCTCGTGCTCGAGCAGACCGGCGAGCAGTTCGAGGACCCCGGGCGGCCGCGCGCCGACCAGGCCGCGGATCGCGTGCTCGCGGATCATCGGGTTCTCGTGGCTGACCATCTTGGCCAGGACCTTGGCGCTGGCCTCGGGCGCGTGTTCGGCGGCGCTGCCGAGCGCGGCCATCAGCCGGGTCACGATCTCCTCGTCCTTCTCGCGCCCGAGGGCGGTCAGGATGGTCTCGATCTCCTTCGGCTGGGTGGCGAGCTGCAGCGCCGTGGTGAGCGCGTCGCGGAAGTCCTTGTTCTTGGTCTTGCGCAGCTCCGAGACCATCACCTTGAAGGCGGGCGGGCCGCCGGTGAGGGCGGCGGCGCGGCAGGCGGCGATGCGCGCGGCGAGGTTGGAGTCCTTCAGCGCCTTGGTGGCGGTCTTGCCCCCGGCCTTGAGCTCGAGCTGGGCGATGCCGAGCAGGCCGGCCGTGCGCACGTCGCCGTTCTTGTCCTTGGCGGCCGCCAGCACCAGCTTCTCGAGGCCGTCGACCTTGGCGTGCAGCAGCTCGCGCAGCACCGCCGACCGGACCAGGCCGTTCTTCTCCTTCTTGAAGAAGCCGAGCAGCCACTCGACGTCGGCCTCGCCCGCCAGCACCCGCACCGCCAGCGTGCGGTCGGGCATCTGCTTGCTCTCCTTGGCGATGCGCCGCAGCTCGGCGACCGCGTCGGCGTGGTCGCACATGCCCAGGCCCATGATGCCGGCGGCGCGGCCGAGCCCGTCCATCTCGGGGATCAGCTCGGCGAGGGCGGCGACCGCCTCGGCGGTCTGCAGGTTCGCCACCGCGTGCAGGGCCGCGCCCAATTCGCGGCCGTTGTTCTCGGCCTCGAGCAGCTCGTGGACCTTGGCGAGCCGCTCCTCGAGAGCGGGCGCGGGCGCCGGGTCCTGACACAACGGTGCCAGGAGGAGGAAGGGGAGGAGGATCGGGTTCACGGCTGGGGGGATCGGTCGCAGGTGGGGGGGCGGCGGACCTGGGGGCCGAGCTTCTTTGTAGCTCGGGCGGGCGGTCGGCGTAACCGGGAATCCGGATCCCGGAATGGCCCGACCAGGCGACGTATACCCTTTTGCAATAAGCTCTTGCGGGGAAGGGGAGGGGCCGTGTGGCCGGCTTTGCCTCGTTAGCGGGTCGCCCCCGCTCGCAGGTCGACCGCCTGGCCGTCGTTCTCCGCCGCCAGCCGCTCCAGGAAGCCCGCCGCCGCCGAACCGGCGGCCACGGTGTGGATCCGCACCTCCCGGTCGCGGTTGCGGTGCTCGATCCCGAGCAGCACGTCGCCGGTCGCCACCCGTTGGCCCATGGTCGGTTGGCCGTCGGTCAGCAGGAAGACGGTCTGGACGCCCTCCAGCGCCAGCGCCGCCTCCAGGGCGTCGTACAGGTTGGTGCCGCCCGCCGCCGGCACCTTGCGCAGCAGCTTGACCGCCTCGTCGACGTTCTCCTTCGAGGCCGCCACCGGCCGCGGGCGCCACACCTTCACCTCGGAGCCGAACAGCACCAGGCCGAAGCGCTGCGACTGCGGCAGGCCGCGCAGCACCCGCTCGACCGCGGCGGCGAAGTGGCGCAGGTCGGACTCCTTGCGGCCGTCGCGCCGGGCCGCCATCGAGCCGCTGGTGTCGAGCACGAAGACGACCGGCCCGCGCGGCACCGGGATGCCGTGATAACTGACCGTGTGCCGCTCCCCGGCCGCGCGCGCCGCCCGGGCCTGGTCGCGCAGCCGGCGCGCGACCTCCGGGTCCGGCAGGCGCAGATCGGCCGGCTGGTCGGCCAGCCAGCGCCGCCAGGCGGCGAAGTTGGGGCCGTAGGCCTCGCCAGTGAGCAGCTCGAGGGCGTCGGCGATGTCGCTGCGCAGGCGGTCGCGGCGGGGTTCGCCGGCGTCGATCAGCCAGCCCAGGCTCTCGGGGCGACGGTGGGCGAGCAGGCTGCGCACGGCCGCGCCGACGACCTGCCAGCGTTCGTCCTCGAGCGCGGCCCCGGCGGCCTGGACCGCCTCCTCGCTGTCGAACCAGCGCAGCGCGCTGGTGGCGTGCAGGCGCAGGGCGAACTCCTGGTGGCGACACAGGTGGAGCACCTGCCGCTCCTTGTTGGGCGGCACCTCGCCCAGCTCGGCCAGGCCCCACAGGGCGTCGGCGCGGGTGGTGAGGTTGCGGTGGTCGAGGCGCTTGGCCAGCGCCTTGGCCGCCCCCTCGACCCGCGCCGCCACCATGCCCCGCACCGCCGCGGCCCGCACCCGTTCGCTGGGGTGGGCCAGCGAGCGCAGCAGCGCCTTGCCGCACTCCGTGGGTTGGTGCCGGGCGGCGGCGGCAAGCGCCTCCAGCAGCCGCTCGGCCAGGATCTCGTCGCGGGTGCTCAGGGCCCGCACCAGGACCTGGACCTCCTCCGGCTGCTCGGCGCCGTTGAGGGCCCGGGTGACCGCGGACTGCATGCCGGCGAAGCGGGAGTCGGTGGCGGCGTCGAGTAGCTCGATGAAGGCCTCGCGGCCGCCGAGGCCGCCGAGCGCCTCGACCGCCGCGCGCCGCACCGAGGAGTTGCCGTCGCCCAGCTCCCGCCGGACCAGCGGCAGGGTGCGCTGGACGCCGAGCTGGCCGATGCCTCGCAGGCCGATCGCGCGCAGCGTCGGGTCGTCGTCCTCGGCGGCGTCGACCACCATCCGCTCGAGGCCGGGCACCTCGCGCTGCATCAGGAGCTGCAGGATCAGGCGGCGGGCCGGGTCGTCCTGCTCGCGGCCCCAGCACTTCCTGAGCCAGTCCAGCTCGGCCTGGCCGCCGCGCTCGATCTGTCGCAGGGCGGCGTCGCGAGCGTCGGGCCG
>CAZXTO010000357.1:0-3832 GCA_964643675.1 uncultured Planctomycetales bacterium | reverse complement strand
CGCCGAGCGAGGCGCTGCGCTTCGCCACCGCCGCGGCCGCCCTCGCCTGCACCCTGCCCGGCGCTCAGCCCTCGCTGCCGCGGCGCGCTGCGGTGGAGCAGCGCATCAGCTCCCCGGCTGCGGGTTGAGGCCTGCGGTCGCGCGCGCTTCGCGTCGGGTCAGGCGGACCAGGAAGACCACGTTCAGGACCAGGATGAGCAGCAGGCTGACCGCCTGCAGGGCGTTGATGGTCTCGGTCTTGTCGGTGAGCAGATCGACCAGCACCGCCAGGGCCCAGAAGGCGAAGGCGTCGATCACGATCAGCGGCGGGATCCAGGCTCCGATGAAGGCCATGCCGAGACCGCTGAGGCGGCCGCCGGAGTGGCGGATGCTGGTGGCCGCGATGCCGGAGAGCACCGGGCCGCCGAGGGCGCCGGCCAGGCACAGCCAGGCGAAGGCGGTCCAGAGGCGTTCGCCGAGGCCGGGCTCGACGCCCTCCTCGACCACCCCGACCATGAACAGGGTCGGCAGGGCGACGACCACGAAGGAGACCGACCACAGCAGGCCGAGCGCGGCGCGCTTGCACAGCCGCGCCTCGACCGGAGGCGCGGCGCTCACGGCCTGGTCGGCGGCGTAGGCCTCGGGGCTGCCGAGGGCGGCCAGCACCTGTTCGAGCTCCGCCGCTCCGGCGGCGGGGCCGGCCGCGCGGAAGGCGTCGTCGATGTGCTCCTCGAGGTCCTCGAGGATGGCTTCGCGGTCGGCCGCGGGCAGGTGGGCCAGGGCTTCGCCGACGGCGTGGGCGTAGGCGGCCTTGCGGCGCTGGAGGGCGCGGTCTTGGGTCATGATGTCGAGTGGGTGGTGGGGGCCTCGTCGCCCCCTTCGGCGAGGAGCTGTTCGACGCCGCGAGAGAGCAGGCCCCAGGCCTGGATCATCTGGCGCAGGCGTTCGCGGCCGGCCGGGGTGAGCTGGAACCACTTGCGCGGCGGGCCGCTCTCGGAGGGCTGCCGATAGGTGGCCAGGCAGCCCTCGCGGTGGAGGCGCTGGAGGATGGGGTAGACCGTGCCCTCGTTCATGGTCAGGCCGTCGACCTGCTTGAGCCGCTGCACGATCTGGTAGCCGTAGCCGTCGCCCTGTTGCAGCACCAGGAGGGTGCAGACCTCGAGCAGGCCCTTGCGGAGCTGGGTGAGCCAGCGCTGCTCGTCGGCGGGGAGGGGGCCGGGCATGGGCTATACTTTATTGCGGTATAGTCCGTCGTGGAGTAGAAATCGACGCGGCCTGGAGATTCCCTCTAAGGCATTGAAGAAAATGGACTTAGCTTGGTTTCAGTGGGCCAGGGCGGGGTTGGCGGCGGAGCGCTGGAGCGGAATACTGCGGTCCGGACATGCTCAGCCTCCTCCTGATCGCTCCGCTCCTTCCGCTCGCACCGGCGCCCCTCCTCCCGATGCCGCAGGACTACCCCTTCCAGCCCGTTCCCTTCCACCAGGTGGAGGTCGACGGCTCCTTCTGGGCGCCCCGGCTCGCCACCAACCGCGAGGTCACGGTGCGCTACGACTTCCAGAAGTGCGAGGAGACCGGCCGGCTGGCCAACTTCGCCAAGGCCGCCGGCCGGATCGAGGGCGGCTTCGAGGGGATCATCTACAACGATTCCGATGTGTTCAAGGTCATCGAGGGGGCGGCCTACACCCTGGCCAAGCACCCGGATCCGGAGCTCGAGGCCTTCCTCGACGCCTTGATCGCCGACATCGCCGGCGCGCAGGAGGAGGACGGCTACCTCTACACCGGCCGCAGCATCGACCCGGAGAACCCGGCGGGAGGGGCGGGGCCGGAGCGTTGGGCCTGGATCCACCGCGGCAGCCACGAGCTCTACAACGTCGGCCACATGTACGAAGCGGCGGTGGCCTACTACGAAGCCACGGGCAAGCGCAGCCTGCTCGAGGTGGCGATCAAGAGCGCCGACCTGATCGACCGCAGCTTCGGCTGGGACAAGCGGCGGGAGGTCCCGGGGCACCAGGAGATCGAGATCGGATTGGCGAAGCTCTACCGGGTGACCGGAGAACGGCGTTATCTGGATCTGGCCAAGTACTTCCTCGACCAGCGCGGCCGCGGCGAGGGCCGGCCGAACCCGGAGCACCTGCCGGCCTATCAGCAGGACCACCTGCCGGTGGTGGAGCAGACCGAGGCGGTGGGGCACGCGGTGCGGGCGGCGTACATGTACAGCGGCATGGCGGACGTCGCCGCGCTCACCGGGGACGAGGCCTACGTCGAGGCGATCGGGCGGATCTGGGAGGACGTCGCCCACCGCAAGCTCTACCTGACGGGCGGCATCGGGGCGCGCCACGCCGGCGAGGCCTTCGGCGATGCCTACGAACTGCCCAACGCCGCGGCCTACAACGAGACCTGCGCCGCGATCGCCAACGTGCTCTGGAACCACCGCATGTTCCTGCTGCACGGGGAGGCGCAGTACGTCGACGTGCTCGAGCGCACGCTCTACAACGGCTTCCTGAGCGGGATCTCCTTGTCCGGCGATCGCTTCTTCTACCCCAACCCCCTGGCGCGGCGCGGCGGCGGCGGCGAGCGGTCGCCGTGGTTCAACTGCTCCTGTTGTCCGGTGAACGTGGTGCGCTTCCTGCCTTCGATCGCGGGCTTCGTCTACGCGACGCGGGGCGACTCGGTCTACACCAACCTCTACCTCGGCGGCGCGGCCGAGCTCGAGTTCGGCGGGCAGCGGCTGCGGCTGGTCCAACGCACCGACTACCCGTGGCAGGGCGCGGTCGAGCTCGAGGTGGTGCCGGAGCGGCCGAGTCGCTTCGACCTGCGCCTGCGCATCCCCGGCTGGGCGCGCGGGGAGGCCACGCCGGGCGGTCTCTATCGCTATGAGGAGAGAGGATCCGGCGGCTGGCGCCTCCACGTGAACGGCGAGGAGGCGGCGCCGGCCTTGGAGAGCGGTTATGCCGTCGTGGAGCGGGAGTGGAGTCCTGGCGACACCGTGCGGCTCGAGCTGATGATGCCGGTGCGACGGGTGGTGGCCGATCCCCGGGTCGAGGCCGACCGCGGCCGGGTGGCGGTGGAGCGCGGCCCGCTGGTCTACTGCGCCGAAGCCGTCGACCACGACGGCGAGGTGATGGACCTGTTCCTGCCCGAGGCGGACGCTGACTGGCGGACCGCGTGGCGACCGGAGCTGCTCGGCGGGGTCACGGTCTTGCAAGGGCAGGCCCGTCGCGCACGCCGCGCGGAGGATGGTTCGGTCCGGACCGAGCCGGCCGAGCTGCGCTTGATTCCCTATTACGCCTGGGCGCACCGCGGTCCGGGTTCGATGCAGGTGTGGCTGCCGCAGGGCGTCGAACTCAGCGAGATCCCGGCGGCCCCGACCGCCGCCACCACCGCGACGGTCACGACTTCCCATTGCTTCGCCAGCGACAGCGCGGCCGCGGTCAACGACGGGCGCGAGCCGCGCAGCTCCGGTGACCACGACCTCCCGCGGCTGACCTGGTGGGACCACCGCGGCACCGAGGAGTGGGTCCAACTGGACCTCGCCGAGCCGACCACGGTCAGCGCCGTCGAGGTCTACTGGTTCGACGACACCGGCGTCGGCAGCTGCCGCGTCCCCGCTTCCTGGCGGCTCCACTACCGCCGCGACGGCGCCTGGCACCCGGTCGAGACCGGCAGCGTCCACGGAACCGAGAAGGACCGCTTCAACCGCGTCGCCTTCGCCCCCGTCGAGACCACCGCCCTCCGCGCCACGGTCCAGCTCCAGCCCGGTTGGTCCGGAGGCATCCTCGAGCTCCGCGTCGAATAAGACGGTGTCAGGCTCCTTCCTAAGATTTCGTGGATAACCCCGGACGGCAGCGGCGCT
>CAZXTO010000356.1:0-3839 GCA_964643675.1 uncultured Planctomycetales bacterium | reverse complement strand
GGACCCGGCCCGCCCTGGCGGCGGCGCGCGGCTTCCCCACCCCCCTGAGCCCCCCGAGCGGCGGCCTTCCCCCGACCCCCGTCCCGAGTGATGGTTTTCCACGAAATCTTACGAATGAGCCTGACACCGTTGCTCTGCCTGCTCCCCCAGGGAGACGGGCAGATCGAGCCGCATGCCGGCATGCTGCGGTGGCCGGACGTCTCGAAGACCCAGATCGTCTTCAGCTACGCCAACGACCTGTGGACGGTCAGCCGCGCGGGCGGCGTGGCGACGCCGCTGGCCAGCCCTCCGGGGCAGGAGTCCTTCGCTCGCTTCAGCCCGGACGGCCAGTCGATCGCCTTCATCGGCAACTACGAGGGCAACCGCGACCTGTACACGGTGCCGCTGGGCGGCGGTTTGGCGCAGCGGCTGACCCACCACCCCTCCGGTGAGGTCCTGAACGACTGGCTGGAGGACGGCCGGCTGCTCTACCACACCCGCGGCTTCGCCGGCCTGGGGCGGCAGACCACGCTCCACACCGTGACCGCCGGCGGCGGCATGCCGGAGCAGCTCCCGGTGCCCTACGGCGCCTTCGGCGCGATCAGCCCGGACGGCCGTTACCTGGCCTACACCCCGCACAACCGCGACGGCCGCACCTGGAAGCGCTACCGCGGCGGCCACGCCTCCGACCTGTGGCTGTACGACCTGCAGAACCAGAGCGCGCGACGGATCACCGATTGGGAGGGCACCGACAGCCAGCCGATGTGGCATGACGGCGCGCTCTACTACCTGTCCGACGCCGGCCCCGAGCACCGCCTGAACATCTGGCGCTACGACCTGCTCGACCACCAGCGCAAGCAGATCACCCGCTTCACCGACTACGACATCGCCTGGCCGGCGATGGGCCCCGGCAAGCAGGGCCAGGGCGAGATCGTGTTCCAGCTCGGCGCCGAGCTGCGCCTGCTCGACCTCGGCAGCGGCAACTCGCGCGCGGTCAAGGTCGAGATCCCCGGCGACGCCACCTTCCTGCGCGCCAAGAACGTCGACGCGGCCGACAACATCATGTCGTGGGGCATCTCCCCGAGCGGCAAGCGCGCCACCGTCTCGGCGCGCGGCGACGTCTGGACCCTGCCGGCCGAGAACGGCTCGCCCCGCAACCTGACCCGCAGCAACGGCAGCGCCGAGCGCAGCGCGACCTGGAGCCCGGACGGCCGCTGGATCGCCTACTTCAGCGACGCCACCGGCGAGTACGAGCTGTGGATGACCCAGTCGGACGGCAAGGGCGAGACGCGCCAGCTGACCGACGACGGCGGCCCCTTCAAGACCGACCTGCAGTGGTCCCCGGACTCGAAGTGGATCCTGTTCCAGGACAAGAGCGGCAGCGCCTGGCTGCACCAGCTCGAGGGCGGCGAGACCAAGCTGCTGGCCAAGGGCGACTGGGAGTTCTGGGGCGGCGGCATGAGCGACCCGAGCTGGTCGCACGACTCGCGCTGGATCATCTGGTCGATGGGCGTCGGCGACTCGCCGCAGCCGCGCGTGCACGTGCACGAGGTCGAGAGCGGCGAGACCACCCTGCTCACCAGCGGTATGTTCGCCGACCGCAACCCCAGCTTCGACCGCAAGGGCGACTGGCTGTTCTTCACCAGCGACCGCGAATTCTCGCCGACCTACAGCTCGGTCGACACCACCTTCATCTACCAGGGCACCCAGCGCCTGATGGCGGTGCCGCTGCGGGAGGACGTCGAGCTTCCGTGGGCGCCGACCAGCGATGAGGAGGAGTGGAGCGAGGAGGCCGAGGACGAGGACGAGGCCGACGAAGACGAGGAGACCGAAGGCGAGGAGGGCGGCGATGAGACGCCGGCCGAGGACGACGGTCTCAGCGGCCTGTGGGAAGGCACCCTCAGCGGCGACATGATCCCCGGCGGCAGCGTGCCGATGTCGATCGAGGTGTCGATGGACTCCCAGGGCGGCCTCGGCGGCACCGTGATCACCCCGATGGGCACCGCCGTCATCATGGGCGGTAGCTTCGACCGCGCCACCGGCCAGCTCGAGCTGCAGCTCGAGACCGACGACGGCATGGAGGTGCTGGTCTCCGGCAAGGTGTCCGGCGAGACCATGACCGGAAGCGGCTCGATCCCCGAGGCCGGCATGAGCTTCGACTGCGAGCTGAAGCGGACCTCGAAGGAGGTCGGCGGCTCCGGCAACGGTGGCGGCGGCGACGATGGCGAGGCGCGCGAGGTCGTCGAGATCGACTTCGACGGCTTCGAGCGGCGCGCGGTGCCGCTGAAGGTCGGACCGGGCGCCTTCGGGCAGCTCGCCGTCAACGACAAGAACCAGCTGCTCTACGTCCGCTTCCCCTCCGGGGGCCGAGGCTCGATGGGCATCATGCTGGTCGACCTCGAGGACGAGAAGCACACCGAGAAGAGCGTCGCCGGCGGGGCGGGCGGCTTCGACCTGACGCCGGACGGCAAGAAGATGCTGGTCCTGCGCGGTCGCAGCGGCTCGATCCAGAACGCCGCCGCCGGCGCCAGCGGCAGCAACGTGCCGACCTCCGGCATGCGGGTCACGATCGACCCGCGGGCGGAGTGGGCCCAGCTCTACACCGACGCCTGGCGCATCATGCGCGACTACTTCTACGACCCCAACCTGCACGGCGTCGACTGGAAGGGGGTGCATGACCACTACGCGGCGATGCTGCCGTCCTGCGCCTCGCGCGAGGACCTGCAGTACGTGATGGGCGAGGTCATCTCGGAGCTGAACGTGGGCCACGCCTACCTGGCCGGCCCGGGGGACGCCGAGGACTCGCTGCGCGAGAACGTCGGCATGCTCGGCGTGGACTGGGAGCTCGCCGAAGGCGCCTATCGCATCGCCCACATCCACGAAGGCGGCGCCTGGGACTCCGACGCGCGCGGACCCCTCAGCCAGCCCGGCGTCGACGTGAAGGCCGGGGACTACCTGCTCGCCGTGAACGGCGTGCCGGTCGACACCGGCAAGGACCCGTGGGCGGCCTTCCTCGGCCTGGCCGGCCGCACCGTGAGCCTGACCGTGAGCGCCAAGCCCGCCATGGACGAAGAGGCCCGCGAGGTGCTCGTGAAGCCGCTCGGCAGCGAAGGCGGCCTGCGCTACCGCGGCTGGATCGAGCGCAACCGGCGCTACGTCGAGGAGCAGACCGGCGGCCGGGTCGGCTACCTCTACGTCCCGGACACCGGCATCCAGGGGCAGAACGAGCTGTTCCGCCAGTTCTCGGGCAACTTCACCAAGCCGGCGCTGATCATCGACGAGCGCTGGAACGGCGGCGGCCAGATCCCGACCCGCTTCGTCGAGCTGCTCAACCGGCCGGTGACCAACTACTGGACCACCCGCGACGGCAAGGACTTCCGCTGGCCGCCGGACAGCCACCAGGGGCCGAAGTGCATGCTCATCAACGGCCCGTCCGGCTCCGGCGGCGACGCCTTCCCGGCCTACTTCCAGCAGGCCGGCGTCGGCAAGCTGATCGGCATGCGGACCTGGGGCGGCCTGATCGGCATCTCCGGTAACCCGATGCTGATCGATGGCGGCGGGGTCACGGTCCCGACCTTCGGCTACTACGAGAAGGACGGCACCTGGGGCATCGAAGGCCACGGCGTCGAGCCCGACATGGAGGTGATCGACGACCCCTCCCGGATGGCGAACGGCGGCGACCCGCAGCTCGACGCCGCGATCGCCCACATGCTCGCCGAACTCGAGCGCAACCCCTACACCCCGCCGACCCGGCCGGTCCACCCCGACCGCAGCGGCATGGGCGTGACCGAGGAGGATCGCTGATCAAGAGGTGTCAGGCTCATTCGTAAGATTTTGTGGATAACTCAAGAGGGCCGGGC
>CAZXTO010000355.1:0-3857 GCA_964643675.1 uncultured Planctomycetales bacterium | reverse complement strand
CGCGACGCCAAGCAGCACGAGGCCGCCGCCGCCCGGCTCCGGGTCGAGCAGCGCGAGGCCGAGCTGCGCCGGATCGAGGCCGAGCTGGCCAACGGCCGCCTGCTGGCGCCCTTCGACGGCGCGGTCAGCTCGCGCCAGCTCTCCGAGGGCGCCTTCGCCGGCCTCGGCACCCCGGTCTTCGAGCTGGTCGACCTCAGCCGCCGCGAGGTGCGGGTGCAGCTGCCGGCCCGCTACGCCGCCGAGCTGCCCGAGCGCGCGCCGGTGAAGCTGCGCAGCGACGCCCTGCCCGGGGGGGAGCTGGCGCTCGAACTCGACCGCCTGGTTCCGGCCGCCGACCCCGCCTCGCGCAACTTCGTCGCGGTGGTGCGGCTCGGCGAACAGGCCGGCGACGGCGGCCGCTTCCTTCCCGGCATGTTCGTGCGGGTGGAGCTGACCCGGCGCCAGGCGGAGGCCTCCTTGGTGGTGCCGGTCGACGCCCTGCGGCAGAGCGACGCCGGCCACGAGCTGATCGCGCTCGGCCCGCCGACCGACTCCGGTCTGCCGGCGGCGCGCGCGGTCTCGGTGGCGGTGCTGGCGAGCGGCGACGGGCGGGCCGCGGTGCGGCCGCTCGAGGAGCAGGCCCTGACCGCCGGCGACCAGGTGGTGTTGACCGGCCGTGACCTGGTCGGTCCCGACTCGTTGTTGGCTCCCTCCGGCGGCCCGCCGGCGGCCCCGGAAGCCTCCGGCGCGGAGGGTTGAGCGTGAACCCGGTCCGCTTCGCGGTCGAGCGCCCCTACACCGTCGCGGTCGGGGTGATCCTGGCGCTCCTGTTCAGCGCCCTGGCCTTCCAGCGCATCCCGGTGCAGCTGAAGCCCACCGTCGACAACCCGGTGATCTCGATCCTGACCCTCTACCCGGGCGCCGGCCCGGTCGAGGTCGAGGAGCAGATCACGCGCGAGATCGAGGAGGTGGTGCAGGGCGTCGACGGGCTCAAGAAGCTCACCAGCAGCTCCACCGAGGGCATGAGCGCGGTGCGGCTGGAGTATCAGTGGGGCGTCGACAAGGACCGCGCGGTGGTCGACGTGGTCACCAAGATGAACCAGCTGCCGCCGCTGCCGCCGGACGCCGAGAAGCCGGTGGTCAACCTGGTCGGCGAGATGGCCGAGCGCTCGATGTGGCTGGTGGTGCGCTC
Organism: uncultured Planctomycetales bacterium; assembly: GCA_964643675.1. Taxonomy (GTDB): domain Bacteria; phylum Planctomycetota; class UBA1135; order UBA1135; family UBA1135; genus J029. Next base: position 2,686 of record CAZXTO010000355.1, on the reverse strand, counting down.
CGGGCTGGACGTCGGCCGCCTGCGCCAGCTGGTGGTCGAGGAGGTGCAGCCGCGGCTCGAGCGCATCAACGGCGTGTCCGATCTGCTGCTGGTCGGCGGCGAGGAGCGCGAGGTGCGGGTCTACACCGACCCCGACCGGATGGCGGCGCTCGGCATCCGCTGGGACCAGCTCGAGGGCGCCTTGCGGCGCGGCCACCTCGACCTGCGCGGCGGCAGCCTCGAGAGCCCGACCCGCCAGTACACCGTGCGCACCGAGGGCCGCAGCCCCGAGCTCGGCCAGATCGAGGACATCGTCGTGCGCCGCGACGCCGACGGCACGGTGCGGGTGGGGGACCTGGCGCGGGTGGTCGACACCCACCGCGAGACCTCCAGCATCGTCCGCAACGACGGCGAGCGCACGGTCGCGATCGGCGTCGGGCTGGAGAGCGGCGCCAACGTGGTCGAGATGGTCGACGGCGTCGACGGCGCGATGGCGGTGCTGAACCAGGGCTTCGAGGCGCGCGGCATGGACGTGCGCATCGAGAGCGTCTACCGCGACACCACCTACCTCGACCAGGCGCTGGCCTTCGTGTCGAACAACCTCGCGATCGGCGCGGTGCTGGCGGTGCTGGTGCTGGTGCTGTTCCTGCGCAGCCTGCGCAGCGTGCTGGTGGTGGGGCTGGCGATCCCGATCTCCTTGCTGACCGTGTTCCTGGTCATGGACCTGCTGGGCCGCAGCCTGAACGTGATCAGCCTGGCGGGGCTGGCCTTCGCCGCCGGCATGGTGGTGGACAACGCCATCGTCGTGCTCGAGAACATCTTCCGCCACGTCGAGCGCGGCAAGCCCGCGGCCCGCGCCGCGGCCGAGGGCGGCCAGGAGGTCTGGGGCGGGGTGCTGGCCTCGACCCTGACCACGGTGGCGGTCTTCGTGCCGATCCTCGGCATCCAGGAGGAGGCCGGCCAGCTGTTCGCCGACCTGGCGCTGGCGATCGCGGCGGCGGTGGCGCTGTCGCTGATCGTGGCCTTGACCGTGGTGCCCTCGCTGGCGGCCCTGCTCTATCGGAAGGGCGCGCCGCGAGCCCCTGGCGCCGACCCCGGCGCGCCCGAGGCCGGCGCTCCCTTGGACGCGCCGCCGCCGCCGGTGCCGCCGCACCGCGGTCTGCTGACGCGGCTCTACGGCGCGACGGTCCACGCCCTGGTCGCCCCCGACCGCGGCAGCCTGCTGCTGAAGGGCGGCCTGCTCGCCTTCGTGATCGTGGCCGCCCTGGCCTCGACCACCCTGGTGCCGGCGGCCGGCTACCTGCCCGCGGGCAACGTCAACCTGACCTTCTTCTTCGGCACGCCGATCCCGGGCACGCGGCCCGAGGCCCTCGAAGCCGCCGGCCGGCCGATGGAGGAGTGGCTGCTCTCCCAGCCCGAGGTCGATCGCTACTTCTTCGTCGTCGCCTCCGGCTTCAACGGCGGCGGCGTCATGTTGAAGTCGGAGTCCACCGCCCCGGCCGAGCAGGAGGAGTTCCGCAACCGCTTCATCCCGGTGGTCACCGGCATGCCCGGCTTCCTGTCGGTGTTCCCCTTCCAGGCTCCCCTGTTCCAGGACGCCGGAGCCCAGTTCACCCTCGAGATCGATGGCCCGGACTTCGACCGCCTGGCGGCGGCCTCCGGCCAGATCCAAGGCATGCTCTACGGCGTCGAGGGGGTCCAGTACAGCTCCAGCGACTACGTCGAGGGGCGGCCGGAGCTGAAGGTCCGGGTCGACGAGCCGCGCGCCGCTGAGGCCGGCATGAGCGTGCAGCAGGTCGCCGCGGTGGTCGAGGCCGCGGTCGCCGGCCGCCGCGTCGCCACCTACAGCGACGGCGGACGCGACTACGACCTGGTGCTGGTGGCGCCGCAGGCCCGGGTCGCCAGCCAGGAGGAGCTCGCGGCGCTGCCTCTGATGACCCCGCTCGGCGCGCGCACCACCCTCGGAGCCCTGGCCGAGATCGAGCTCGGCTCGGGGCCGGTCAGCGTCAACCGCGCCGAACGCCAGCGGGCCATCACCCTGACCGTGCACCTGAAGGAGGACGCGGTGTTGGAGGACGTGATCGGCGCCGTGCGCAGCCAGGTCATCGATCCGGTCCTGGGCGGCCTGCCTCCCGGCTACGGCGTGCGCTTCGGCGGCAGCGCCGACAAGTTCTCGAGCACGCTGTCGGCCCTGACGGGCTCCTTCTGGCTGGCGATCCTGATCAGCTACCTGCTGCTGGTGGCCCTGTTCCGCTCGTGGGTCTCGCCCTTGGTGATCCTGGTCACGGTACCGCTGGCGCTGTCGGGCGGCATGCTCGGCATGTGGGCGACCGGCGCGCTCGGTTCGCGCGCCAGCTACGACCTGCTGGCGATGCTCGGCTTCGTGATCCTGGCCGGCATCGTGGTCAACAACGCGATCCTGATCATCCACCAGGCCAACAACCTCCGCGCCACTGGCATGGAGCGACGCCGCGCGCTGGCCGCGAGCGCCGAGAGCCGGCTGCGCCCGATCCTGATGTCGGTCACCACCTCGGTCTGCGGCATGCTGCCGCTGGCGGCGCTCCCTGGCGCCGGCGCCGAGCTCTACCAGGGTCTGGCGGCGGTGGTGGTCGGCGGCCTGCTGGTCAGCACCTTCTTCACCCTGGCGGTGGTGCCGGCCCTGCTCAGCCTGGGCTGGGACCTGGCCGAGGCCTTCGGCGGCCGCGAC
>CAZXTO010000354.1:0-3865 GCA_964643675.1 uncultured Planctomycetales bacterium | reverse complement strand
GGCGGCGTAGAGACTGCGCTCGTGATTGAGCTCGAGGCCGCCCTCCCCGAAGCACTCGCCGTGATCCGACACCAGGATCACCAGGGTGTCGCGCAACTCCGGGTCGCGCGCCTCGAGCGAGGCGCGCAGCCGGCCGAGCAGTTCGTCGAGCCAGGAGATCTCGGCCTTGTGCAGCAGCCAGTCCTCCTCCAGCTTGGGGTCGAAGGCGTGCGGGCCTTCGGCGCGGCGCGCGAACACCGCCTCGCGGTGGTCGGCCGGCGGCTCGAAGGGGCCGTGGGCGTCGTAGAGGTGAACCCACAGGAAGGTCGGCCGGTCCTGGTCCTCGTACCAGGCCTTCGCTCGGTCGACGGTCAGCCCGCCCGGCACGGTGTAGGTGAGCCGCGCCTCGGGGAAGAACAGGGTCCGCAGCAGCGAGGAAGAGAAGCGGCTCAGCTGCATCAGCTGGTCCGCCATCGAGGACTCGGAGCGGTCGTCGAAGACCTGGAAGCCCTCGGCGAAGCCGAAGCGGGAGCCGATCGGGTAGCCGGAGACGAAGCCGCCGGTGGCGTAGCCGGCCGCGCGCAGCCGCCCGGGCAGGGCGTCGAGCTCGGCGGCGGCGAACTGCTCGCCGTTCGAGCGCAGCCCGTGGCTGGGCGGGTAGAGCCCGGTCAGCATCGAGGCGTGGGCCGGGCCGGTGATCGAGGCCACCGCCTGGAAGTCGTCGAAGGTGGCGCCCTCGGCCGCCAGGCGCTCGAGCTCGGGCATGTCGAGGCCGCCGGCGCCGTAGATCGGCAGGGTGTCGGCCCGCACCGTGTCCCAGGTCAGCAGCACGATGTTGGGGGCTTCGGGCGCGGCGGCGGTCGGCGCCGGCCCCTCGACCACCTGCTCCCGAGCCGCGTAGCCGAGCAGAGCGACCGCCACCGGCGGCGCCACCAGGCTGAGCTGGCCGAGGCGGCGCGGCAGCAGCACCGCGCGGCCGAAGCTGGCCTGGAGGCCGAGCAGCAGGAACAACAGGGCGCCGCCGCCCAGGGCCTGCCAACCGGCCAGCGCCGGGAGCCCCACCCGGGCGTTCATGTACAGCTGGCCGGCCGCGCCGACCAGGATCAGCGGCAACCAGACCCACCGCGGCATCCGCGGCGCCAGCTTGCCGAGCGTCGCGCCGAGCAAGCAGCCGCCGTACCCATAGAGACACAGGTTCAGCAGCGGGGTGAGCAGGTACACCCAGGCCGTGCCGGCGAAGTGGGCATTGGTGAGGGACTGGCCGGACTCCCAGGCGGCGAGCGCCCAGCCGGCGATCAAACCGTCGAGGGCGGCTGACCTGCGCTGCATGGCGCGAAATTCTAGCGAAGGAGACCCCCCAGGCGGCGTGGTATCTTCTCCCGATGAACGATTCCCTCGAAGGACCTTCGTTCCTGGGCCGGGCGGTGCGCGGCGGACTCGCCGGCGCGCTGCTCGGCGTCGCCGTCGGTGCGGTGGAAGGCTGCCTGCTGCTGACCACCGCCGGCATGGGCGTGCGCGAGCCGGTGGCCGAGATGCTCCGCATCGAGGTCTATTACGCCCTGTTCTGCGGCGGCATCGGCGCCCTGGTCCACGCCCTGTTCTGCCGCCGGGAGCTGTCCCGGGCCTTCGCCTGGACCCTCGGCCTGACCGCGCTGTTCATCGGCGGGATGTGGCTGCGCGACGGCCTCTTCATCGGCAAGGACGCCGGCACCGGCCTGTTCCTGGGCGCCTTCGCCGGGGTCGCGGTGCTGGCCTGCGTGCTCGGCTGCCTCGGCGGCCGGCTCGGCCGCGCCGGCGGCCTGGGCGTGGTGCTCGGGCTGGTGGTGACCGGGCTCTCCCACGGGGTCGCCCTGGTCGGGATCGACGAGGGGAACGCCGCCGAGATCGGGGTCGAGGCCTACCAGGGCGAGCCGCCGCCCAACCTGCTGGTGATCCTGATCGACACCCTGCGCGCCGACCGCCTCGGCTGCTACGGCTACGATCGGCCGACCTCGCCGGTGATCGACCAGATCGCCGCTGGCGGCACCCGCTTCGACGCCGCCTACGCCCACGCCTCGTGGACCCGGCCGTCCGTGGCCTCGCTGATGACCGCGCTTTATCCGTCCAGCCACGACATCCAGAAGGACCTGGACGCCCTGCCGGCCAGCCTGCCGACCCTGGCCCAGGTGATGGACGCGCGCGGCTACGAGACCGCCGCCTTCTCGGCCAACCCGCAGATCTCGCCGGTGTACGGCTTCGACCGCGGCTTCGACACCTTCGGCAAGGGCGGCAGCCACCTGGTGCGACGGACCGCGATCGGCAACCTCGAGCACATGGCGAAGCGGACCCTGCGGATGCGCATCCTGCCGGCGCTCGCCGGCGGCAAGCAGGAGGAGGCCGGCGCGGCGGCCGCCGATGACGGCCACGACCACGACGACGGCGCGGCCAAGAAGGACCCGCTGAAGGGCTCGGGCGCGGCGGCGATCAACCAGCAGGTCTTCGGCTGGCTGGACGGCTACGACGAGGCCGCGCCGTACTTCCTCTACATCCAGTACATCGACCCGCACACGCCTTACTCGCCGCCGGAGGACCTGCTCAACGAGGGCGGCCAACCGCCGGTGGCCCTGCCGGCGAGCTTCATCGACAAGGACGCGCCGCCCTTCCCGCTGTCGGAGTACGACCCGGCGTCGGAGGAGGTGCTCGAAGGCCTCTCGCGCCTGTACGACGCCGAGATCCGCTACGTCGACCGCGAGATCGGCCGGCTGCTGGAGCGGCTCGAGCAGCGCGGACTGCTCGAGAACACCTACGTCGTGATCACTTCGGACCACGGCGAGGAGCTGTACGACCACAAGCAATGGCTGCACGGCCAGTCGCTCTTCGACGAGCTGGTGCGGGTGCCCCTGATCGTCACTGGCCCGGGCGTGGCGACCCAGGCGGTGGCGGAGCCGGTCGAGCTGGTCGACGTGCTGCCGACCGCCGCCGGCTGGATCGGAGTCGAACTCGACTTCGACATGCACGGGCGCGACCTCGGCCAGGTGCTGCGCGGCCAGGGCGGCGACCCCACGCGGGTGATCTTCAGCGAGCGGGAAGGCACCTACGCGATCCACGCCGTGCGACGCGGCGACCACAAGCTGATCCGGATCACCGCCCCCGAGGGGGTGACCTGGCTCGAGTTCGACCTGGCGGCCGACCCCGGGGAGCTCCAGAACCTGGCGGCCGGGAAGGAGCCCGACGCCGAGCTGCGGACCCTGCTCGACCAGGCCGTGGTGGTCGCCGGGGCCTACCTCGGGGAGCGCTCGGGCAAGATCGAGGCCGAAGGGGAGCTCGCCGAAGCCCTCGGCGCGCTCGGCTATATCGACACCGAAGAGGAGGACGAGGAATGAACGTCCAGCACATCCTGCTGACCACCGATCTGTCCGAGGAGGCGCAGCGCGCCTACCAGCCGGTCGTCGAGCTGGCCAAGGAGAGCGGCGCCCGCATCACCCTGTACTGCGTGGTGGTCGACCTGCGGGTCGCGCCCCACGGCGCGCCGCTGGCCCCGCCGCTGTCCGACCCGGAGATCGGCGGCGAGCTCGAGGCCGCCAAGGAAGGCCTGGTGGTGCACCGGGAGCTGCTCGATCCCGACCTGGACGTGGAGCTGGTGGCCGAGCTCGGCGCCGACGTGCCCAAGAGCATCGCCCACTACGCCGCCAAGCACGAGGTCGACCTGATCGCCCTCTCCACCCACGGCCGCACCGGCTTCAAGCGCCTGATCCTCGGCAGCGTCGCCGAGGCCGTGCTCCACCGGGCCCACGTCCCCGTGCTCTGCTTCCCGCGGAGCTAATTCGGGGTCAGACATCTCTTTTCTTGGTGGCCGGCCCGGGGGCGGTGCGGGCTGCGCGGGAGCCAGCCGGCCAAAGGCCGGCTG
>CAZXTO010000353.1:0-3866 GCA_964643675.1 uncultured Planctomycetales bacterium | reverse complement strand
TGTCTGACCCCGAATTAATCGATGTCTGACCCCGATTTAGCGCCAGCTGAAGGAGTAGTCGAGCATCTCCTGGCCGCGCTTGACGGTGATCTTCTTCTCGGCTTCGCCGGCTCGTAGAGCCTGGCTGAACTCGCGGCGGTTGCTCACGACCTCGCCCTCGACCTTCACGATCAGGTCGCCGGGCTGCAGGCCGAGCTTCTGCGCCTGGCCGTTGGGGCTGAGGCTCTCGATCAGCAGGCTGTCCTCGGCCAGCCGCACGCCCAGGAGGCGGCGCTTGACCTCGCCGCGCGGCACCATCTGCTCGGCCGCCCCCAGCCGCCAGGCGGTCATCGCGATGATCTTGGCGCTGTGCTCCTCATAGCGCGCGATCGCGTTCTCGTAGGTGTCGTGCTGGGTGTGGTGGACGTAGGTGTAGCTCGACTCGCCGGCCTGGTTCCAGAAGAAGCCGGGGATGCCGATGCGCACGTAGGAGTCGTGGTCGCTGCCGATGCCCTGCGGCAGGCGCGAGACGCCGCGGATCTCGAAGTCGAACTCGGGGTCGTCGAGCGCCGCGACCATCGCCTCGACCGGCGCGAACACCTCCTCGAACATCGGCTCCATGGCCGGCGTCGCGACGATTCCCGACAGGTAGTTGGTGCCGCCGTCGTGGACCACCACCGCGCTGATGCGCTCGTTCTCCTCCGGATGCTGGGCGATGTATTCCTTGGAGCCGAACAGCCCTTGCTCCTCGCCGCTCCACAGCATGAAGCGGATGGTGCGCTTGGGCTGCATGCCGGTCTTCTCCAGCGCCGCCATCAGCAGCCGCGCGGCCTCCATCGTGGTGGCGGTGCCGGTGCCGTTGTCGTTGGTGCCGGTGGCGCCGTCCCAGGAGTCGATGTGGCCGCCGAAGATCACGATCTCCTCGGGCTTCTCGGTGCCGGGGATCTCGGCGATCACGTTGTAGAGCGGGATCGGCCCCTGCACGAAGTCCTGGTCGAGGTCGAATTCCACCACCACTTCCTGACCCTCCTCGAGCCAGGATCCGATCTCCTTGGCCTGGTCGCGCCGCACCGTGACCTGCGTCACCTGCGGCAGCTCGTCCCAAGAGATGCGGTAGTTGCCTCCGGTGCGGACCAGCTCGCCGCGCGAGGCGTTGATGGTGCCGTGGATGCCCTCCTCGATCAGGAAGGCGGCCAGCTCGTGGCCGAAGGTGTTGCCGGTGGCGCCGAAGCGCGGGCGGGTGCCGCCGATCAGGACCCAGCAGTCCTTCAGGGTGCCCCGGGCGGCCTCCATCTCCTCCTCGTCCTTGGGCGCGTTCACCACCCGGCCGCGGGTCACCCCGTCGGTTCCCGGGGTCCACGAGCGCGTGGTCAGCACCAGCGGCACCTTGCGCGGCTCGACCACCCGGCCCGACATCGAATGGCGGTCGAAGCCGACCGGCCACTCGCCCCATTGCTCCATCCGGACCTCGGGCACGCCGAAGTCACGGAAGCGCTGCACCGCCCACTCGCAGGCCTCGGTGCAGGCGCTCGACGAGGTCAGCCGCGGCCCGATGCCGTTGACCAGCTCGTGGAGGTGCTCCATCACCTGGTTGGCTTCGGCCGCCTCGGCCAGGATCGCTTCGCAGACCGGGTCGTTCAGCGGCAGGCCGGTGACCGGGCCGACCTCCTGGGCGGTGGCGGCGCCGAGGAGCAGGGGGAGGGTGAGCAGGGGGAGCAACTTCATGGCGTTCGGGGGTGTCCTTCCGCCCACGGCAGGGAGTCGAGGTCGACCGGGTGGCGGACCGGAAGGGTATCGGGGATCGGGACGGCGCGCCGGCGTTCCATGTCCAACGCGATGATCGTCAGGGCGACGCGGCAGCACAGCTGGCCGCTCTCCAGATCCGTGATACGGATCTGCACCAGCAGGCGGGAGGTGAAAAGCTCGTCGACCCAGGATTCGATCGCGACGTGGTCGCCGAGGGCCGCCTCGGCCAGGAAATCCATCTCGCTGCGCACCACCGGCCAGCCGATCCCGGTCCGCTCGGGCAGGTCGAAGCTGCGGATGCCGAGCTCGTCGTGGGTGCCGGTGAAGCGATGATCGATCGCGTAGCGGAGGAATCCGGCCGCGCTCAGGTGGCGGTAGGGGTCGCAGTCGTTGAACTCGACCCGCCGCTCGCTGCGGATGCGGCGGCCGACCAGGTCGCGGATGAGCACCTCGCTCATGCCTCGGGCAACGCGTCCAGGGCCTCGGCCAGCCGGAAGTCCCGCTCGGTCAGGCCGTCGGCGTCGTGCGACCACAGCCTGGCCGCGGCGCGCGCCCAGCCGAGCTCGAAGTCGGCGTGGTGACCCTGCTGCTCGCAGACCGCGGCGGCGCGATTGACGAAGGCCAAGGCGGCCGCGAAGTCGGCGAAGCGCCACTCCTTCTCGAGCCGCGCGCCGTCCACCAGCGCCCAGTCGCGCAGGCGCTCGGCGAGCTGCGCGGCGGCTTCCTCGGCGGAGAGTCGCTCTACCATCCGGCCAGCGCCCGGACCTGCTCCCAGTCGACGCCCAGGGCCTGCTCCACCGCCTTCGCCAGGTCGGCGTCGTCGGCGAAGCGCAGATGCACGGTCAGGTGCTCGTGCTCGTAGGCCTGGCCAGGCGCCAGCTCCAGCGCCGGCGAGCTCGACTCGATCTCATAGAAGGGCTCCGGGCCGCCGTGGTTGTAGGAGTTCATCACGTCGCCGTAGTACGGATCGGCCTGGTCCACCGGCCAGCTCTCGTCGACGTAGGGCGCGGTGTAGTCGATCGGGCCGAAGCGCACCAAGGTGAGCAGCTTGCGGTCCGGGTCGTAGGCGCCGGCCACCGGCAGGGCGCGGTCGCGCAGGGTGCCGATCTTGCTGCGCAGCGCCGAATCGGCGCGGAACAGGGCGAAGTCCTCGGCGTAGCGCAGGCGCTCGGGCGGGACCTCGCCGAAGTAGTCGGAGCGCAGCGGCGCCCCCTCGCCCTGGGGCCGGAAGGGGGCGATCACCCAGGTCCGCTCGCCGGGGCTGAACATGCTCAGGATCCAGATGCAGGGCAGGCCGGTCTCCCGCGCCCAGGCCCGCGCGCCGGTGTTCCGGACCCGGTTGCGGCTGCGGAAGCCGACCCACTCGACGCCCTCCGGCAGGCCGCCGATCCACTGCGCCACCTCCTGCTCGAGCGGCACCTCGACGCTGCGCTCGACCTCGGTCTCGAACCAGCTGCCGACCGCGTTGCGCAGCCGCATCGAGCGCCGCATCCGGATCCGGTCCGGCTCCCGGCTGATCAGCTCGAAGGCGCCCTCGTTGAGCGCCGCCGGGACCTGCCAGTGCGCGAAGTCGCGCTCCTCGCTGTCGCCGAAGAAGAGCGCGTAGGGGCCGCCCTCGGGGCCGAACCAGAAGCGCTCCTCGCCGCCGTAGTTGTAGAAGTTGGCCTGCTCCGGCGGGTCCTCGATCAGGTCGCGGTGGACGAAGCCGAAGCCGGCCTCGTCGGCCTCGAGGCCGCTGGTCATGACGCGGCCTTGCAGATCCGGGGAGACCAGCACCCAACCGTCGCCGCTGGACAGCTCGTGCGCGCCGGCGTGTTCGAGGAGGAAGGCCTTGTCCTCGGCCAGGGTGGATTCATCCATGAAGGGGGCCGCGCAGGAGATCGGGAGCAGGAGGAGAGCGGAGAACCTGCGGGAGGGCATGGCGGGGAGCTTAGCAGGGAGGCCGAGGGGCGCCGGCGGGGTCCGCCGAGTAGAATCCCCTCGCTTTGGATGCCGGAAACCGCCCCCGTCCCACCTCGATGCTGCCCAGCATGGTCACCCTGGGCGGGCTGGCCTGCGGGTTGACGGCGCTGATCTACAGCTTCGAGGCGCTGCGGCTGGAGCAGGTCCTCGCCCTCTCACGCAGCGAGCGCAAGGAGTCG
>CAZXTO010000352.1:0-3893 GCA_964643675.1 uncultured Planctomycetales bacterium | reverse complement strand
AGCGCGATCGCCGCGGCGGGGGCGGACCATGCAGCGCCGGCGTCGAGCCAGTGCTCGGCCAGCACCTCGCCGCAGAGCACGAAGGCGAAGGCGCCCAGCAGCAGGCCGCCGGAGCGGCGCAGCTGGGGCGTCCAGGCCGGGCGCAGGGCGGCCAGGCCGGCGGCCACCCCGACCACCGGCAGCACGAAGGCGAGCTGCCCGACCTCGACCCCGAGGTTGAAGCCGAGCAAGGCGGTGAGCCGGCCGTGGGGCGGCAGGCCGATCTCGCCCAGCACGCCGGCGAAGCCGAAGCCGTGCAGCAGTCCGAAGGCCAGCGCCGGCAGCCAGGGGCGGGCGCGCCCGGGGCCCTGGGCCAGGTGCAGCCACAGCACCAGCGCCACGCTCAGGGCGATGCCGGGCTCGACCACCTGGGCCGGCAGGCGGACCAGGTCGAGGGCCGACAAGCCGAGGGTGAGGGTGTGGGCCAGGGTGAAGGCGGTGACCGCCCCGAGCAGGGCCCTCAGCCCGGCGACCCCGAACAGCAGGGCCAGCACGAAGGCCAGGTGGTCGATGCCCTCGAGCACGTGGTCGAAGCCGAATTCGAGGTACTCGGGCAGCGGTCGGCTCTCGAAGTCGCAGCGCCGAGCGGTGGTCGAGACCAGGCCGTAGAGCTCGGCGCCGGCCAGGCCCCGCAGGGCCACGAACATGCGGTGGTCCGGGTTGCCGTGATCGAAGAACAGCTCGCTGCGCACCGCCACCGCGGCCGGCACGGCCGCCAGCGGCGCGCGGCCGACCAGGGTCAGCCAGTGGAATTGGTCCGAGGCCTCGCCGACCAGCTCGCTGCCGCTGCCGCCGAAACGCCACTCGAGCAGCTCCGGGCTGACGCCTTCGTCGTCGAGCTCGAAGCCGAGGCCCTGCTCGAGGTAGGCCCGCAGCCCGTCCCAGCCGGCCGCCAGCTCGCCCTCGCTGAGCTCCTCGTCGCGGTCGAGGTCCAGGGCCAGGTGGGCGACCTCGATCAGGGTCTCGGTCTGGAGCACCAGCTCGAAGCCGAGCTCCTGCTCGCCCAGCTCGAGCTGCAGGTGGCTGACCGACATCGGGTGGCCGGTCGGCGGTGCGCCGGGAGGCGCGCCCTCGACCCGGCCGGTGCCGGCGAGCAGGGGGGCCGCCCCGAGCAGCAGCAGGGCGGCCAGGGCGCGCCGCATCAGACCAGGCGCGGCTCCGGCAGCTTCGGCAGCACCTCCTCGAAGACCGGGATCAGCTGCGGGTCGAACTGGCTGCCGGCGCCGGCGCGCATCACGTCGAGCGCGTCGGACTTCGACAGCGCCTTGCGGTACGGGCGGGTGCTGCAGACCGCGTCGTAGGTGTCGGCGATCATCACCAGGCGGGCGCCGAGCGGGATCTCCTCGCCGCCGATGTTGTCGGGGTAGCCGCGGGCGTCCCAGCGTTCGTGCTCGTGACGCACGATGCGCTGCACCTCGGGGTAGGAGCGCGACAGCGGCTCGAGGATGCGGTGGCCGTCCTCGGGGTGCTGCTTCACCACCTCCCACTCGTCGTCGGTCAGCGGCCCCTCCTTGTGCAGGATCGACAGCGGGATGCCGATCTTGCCGATGTCGTGCAGCAGCGCGCCGAGCCGGATCTCGCGCAGCTTGCGCCGCGACAGGCCCATCGCCCGGCCCATGGTGAGGGAGATCTCCGCCACCTTCTTCGAGTGGCCGTGGGTGTAGGGGTCCTTGGTCTCGAGCGAGTTGACCAGCGCCTGCACGCCGCGCAGGTAGCCGACGAAGGGGGCCAGCTCGGCCTTCTGCGCCCGCTTGACGTTGCTGACGATCTGCCGTCGTCGCTCGATCGAGGACAGCAGGCACTCGGCCAGCTTGGCCGGCAGCACCGGTTTGACCAGGTACTCGTCGGCGCCGTCGCGCATGCTCTGCACGGCGGTGGAGACGTCGTCGTGCCCGGTGAGCATGACGAAGGAAACCGCATCGCTGGACAGACGCACGTAGCGCAACAGCTCCTGGCCCGACATGTCGGGCAGGCCGAAGTCGCACAGCACGGCGTCGTAGTCGGCGGCGTTGAACTCGCGCACGGCGGCGCGGGCATCGTCGCAGGCGGTGACGCCGAAGCCCTGGTCGAGGAGGGCGTAGCGGGCGACTTCCTGTTGCTCGAGGTCGTCCTCGACGAGCAGGATGGAGAATCCGTAGCCGGGGGCGGTCACGTGTTGGATTCGCTGGGGGGATCGAAGGGGCCCGGCTCCTGGCGTTCCCGGCGCAGGAGCGTGGGCGTCTTCTGCACCACGAGTGTTCCGGCGGGCACGCTCTCCGTCAACCAGACGTTGGCGCCGATGACGCTGCCGCGGCCGATGACGGTGTCCCCGCCGAGGATGGTGGCGTTGGAGTAGACCACCACGTCGTCCTCGAGGGTGGGGTGGCGGCGCTCCACTCGCAGCACCTTGCCGGAGCGGTCGCGGGGGAAGTTGAGGGCGCCCAGGGTGACCCCCTGGTAGAGGGTGACGCCCTGGCCGATGCGGCTGGTCTCGCCCACCACCACGCCGCTGCCGTGGTCGATGAAGAAGGAGGGGCCGACCTGGGCGCCGGGGTGGATGTCGATGCCGGTGGCGGTGTGGGCGTACTCGCTCAGCATCCGCGGCAGCATCGGCACCTGGTGGCGCAGCACCTCGTGGGCGAGGCGGTGGGCGACGACGGCGCGGAAGCCGGGGTAGCAGGCCTCGACCTCCTCCCGGGAGCCGGCCGCCGGGTCGTGGTGGAGGGCGGCCTCGACGTCGAGCCCGAGCAGCTCCCGCAGCTCGGGGAGGGCCTCCAGCACCGCCGCGGCCAGGGCGTCGGCCGGCGCGCGGGCGAGGCCGGAGCGCTGGGCGGCCTCGGCGAGCTCCAGGCCGAGCAGGGCGGTGCGGCGCTCGCGGTCGGCCGGCAGGTGCAGGCCCGACGGGGCGCTGAAGCCCTCGGCGACCAGGCTGTGGAACTGGTCGAGGATCCGGCCGACCTCGCGGAAGCTCGGATGCATGGGGCCCATTCTCGCCTCCCGCAGGCCGCCATCTCAAGCGGATAGAATGAGCGGATGGAGCGCTACCGCCGCACCACCCTGCTCGGCCGCGAGGACCTCTCGAAGGGCCTCGACGCCCTCGGCGAGCGCCTCAGCCCGCGGCTCGAGGGGCGCGAGGTGACCGTGATCCCGATCCTCGGCGGCGCACTGATCTTCGCCGCCGACCTGATGCGGCGCCTGCCCCCCGGCCTGGTGCTCGACTTCCTGCGCATCCAGACCTACGGCGACGGCATGTCGCCGCAGAAGAAGGCCGACGCCGATTGGAAGCCGCACCCCGAGAACGTGCGCGGCAAGACCGTGCTGCTGCTCGACGACATCCTCGACACCGGCCGCACCATGAGCGAGGCCCGGCGGCTGCTGCTCGAGGAGATGGGCGCGGCCGAGGTGCTGGTGGTGGTGCTGATCGACAAGCCGGTGCGGCGCGCCACCGACGTGGTCGCCGACGACCGGGTGCTGGAGCTCGACGAGGACCTGTTCCTGGTCGGCTACGGCCTCGACCTGGCCGGTCGCTACCGGAACCTCCCCGACCTCCTGGCCTTGACGCCCAAGGAAGAGCCGGCGGCCGAGCCGGCGGGAGAGGAAACCCTGCGCGCGCAGGGCGCCGAGTCGTGAGCCGCTACTTCGAGGTCCCCGAGGACTTCTACGGCGCCCCGATCGACGAGTTCGTGGCCAGCCATTGGCCGCGGGTGGCCAAGGGCCGCCTGCGCGACCTGATCCGCACCGGGCAGATCACCGTCGGCGGCAGCCCGGTGCAGCCCTCGCAGCGCCTCAAGCCCTCCGACGTCGTGATCGTGGACGCCCAGCCCGAGGCCCTGCCCCAGGTCGCGGCGGCCGGCTTCTCGCCGCGGGTGCTCCAC
>CAZXTO010000351.1:0-3900 GCA_964643675.1 uncultured Planctomycetales bacterium | reverse complement strand
CGGCGCGCGCGCGAATTGCACGGCGGCGAGCTGGATCGCTACCCGGTCATCCGCCAGGCCGCCCTGCCGCTGCCCGACCGCCGAGGCGCGGGCCTCCCGGCCTGCTGCCCGCCGCTCGAGCCGGAGCACGAGCTGGTCCTGATGCCGACCGGGATCCGGGCGGTGAAGGCGCCGCGCGACGCCGTCGACGCCCTGGCGCCGCTGGCCGCCAAGCGACCCACGCTGCGCCTGTGGATCGCCGGCCAGGAGATGGAGGTGCGCGAGGCCGCCGCCCTGCGCGCCGCGCTCGCGGATCACCCCTGGGCCAGCTGGATCGGCGCCATCGAACGCGAGCACTTCCTGCCGGTGGTGCGCCGGGCGGCCTTGGTGATCTCGACCAGCCGCTCCGAAGGCGGACCGCCCAACGCCCTGCTCGAGGCCGCCCTCGCCAACCGGGCCATCCTCGCCAGCGACATCCCCGCGCACCGCGAGTTCCCTGGCCGCGAACAGCTCTACGAGGACCACGCCCAGCTCCGGCGCCTGGTCGACGGCCTGCTCGACGACGCCTCCGGCCGCGGCCGCGACGCGGCCAAGCTGCGCGAGGCCGCCCGCACCGGCTTCAGCCTCGCGGCCGAGTCGGCCTCCTGGGCGAGCCTGGTGCAGCGGGTCCTGGCCGGCTGAGGCCTCAGCCGGCGGTCATCCGCTGGATGCGCTCCAGGAAGTCGTTCTCGTCGAAGATCGGCTTGGCCTGGTAGTCGTCGGCGCCCGACTGCTCGAGGAAGCGCTCGCGGTCGCCCTCGACGGCGTGGGCGGTGAGCAGCATGACCGGCGGCGCCTGCGCCTCGAAGCGCTGCTTGATGCGCCGGCACAGCGCCAGACCATCGGTCGGCCGGTCATCCAGGGTCGCCCCGCGCAGGGTGATGTCGAGCAGCACGATCGCCGGCTGCACCGCCTCGACGGTCGCGATCACGTCCTGGCTCTCGGCCCACTCCACCACCGGCACCCCGAGGACTCGGGTCAGGAGGTCGTGCAGATAGCGGCGAATGAGGGGGTCGTCCTCGACGATGTAATAAGGCTTCATGCTTCGCTCGGCGGAGGGATGCGCAGCTCCTGGACCAGGGCGCGCATGAACGGAAGGCGGTCGGCGAGGATCTCCCCCTTCTCCCAGAAGCGGTCGTGCCAGGAGTGCCGCAGCTCGGTGCCGAGGAAGTCGCGACCGTGTCCGGAGACCAGCCACTTCGGCGTGAGCATGGTCGAGGGGCTGAGCGCCAGGGTCTGGAGCAGTTCCATGCCGTCGAAGCCGCGCTCGCCCTCTTCGGTGGGGAAGGCGACGTCGAGGATGAGGAGCTTGTAGGGCACGCCGGCGGCGCGATGGAGGGCGTCCTCGGGGTCCCCCACCGCGGTGACGTGGACCGGCAGCTCCTGCGCCAGCCACTGGGCCAGGTCGCTGCGCCAGACCGCGTCGTCGTCGACCAGCAGGATGCGCCAGGGGCTGGCCGGATCGCCGGCCTGCTCCAGCACGGCCTGGCGGCGGCCGGCGGCGGGCAGGGTGAACTCGAAGGTCGAGCCGTGGCCGATGCCCTCCGACAGGGCGCGGATGCGGCCGCCCATGCGCAGCACCAGGCGACGGCAGATCGCCAGGCCGAGGCCGAGGCCGTTGCCGCCGGCTTCGGCGCCCTGGGCGAAGGGATCGAACAGCCGCGCGACCTGGGCCGGGTCGATGCCGGTGCCGCTGTCCTCGACCCGGGTCAGGACGTGGCCGCCGCCGGGCATGGCCGTGATCTCGATCGAGACCTCGCCCTGGAAGGTGTGGTTGAGCGCGTTCTGCAGCAGGTTCGAGAGCACCTGGGCGTGCCGCTGCGGGTCGGCGAAGACCCGCAGACCGTCATCGCAGCTGACCTGCAAGCGCACCCCGAGCTCCTCGTAGCGCGGGCGGAAGCGGCGCAGCACCTCGTCGGTGGCCGGCCCGATGCGCAGCTCCTGCGGCTGGAAGCCGGCCTTGCCGAGGTCGAGCCGCGACAGGTGCAGCAGGTCGTCGACCAGCGCCAGCAGGTGCCGGGCGGCGCCGTAGACGTCCTCCTCGGCCCGGCTGCGCTCGTCCTCGTCCTCGTAGACGCCGCGCTTCATCAGGTTGAGCAGGCCGAGCAGCCCGGTCAGCGGCGTGCGCAGCTCGTGGCTGGTGGTGCGGACCAGGTTCTCCTGCCCGCGCAGGCTCTCCTGCAGCTGCTGGTTCAGCTCGGTCATGCGCTCGCCGCTGGCGCGTTCGCGGGCCAGGCTGACCGAGTGGTAGGTCGCCACCAGGAGCAGGCCGTCCCAGGAGAAGCCGCGCTGCAGGCGCTCGATGGCGTCGACCAGGCCGGCGCGGTCGGGGTCGGGCCAGCGCTTGGCCAGCTCGGCTACCAGCAGCCGTTGCAGGAGCTGGTGCCCCATCAGGGTCAGCTCCAAGGGCATGCCGATGACCAGGTGCGCCTCGGCCATCCGGATCGCCAGCTCGGCGCGCTCGGAGGCGTCGGGCGGGTTGTGCAGGAAGCCGCGCAGCCAGGCGCCGAGGGAGTGGTGCAGGCGCTCGAAGCGCGCCTCGCTGTCGATGAAGGCCCAGGCCTTCTCGTCCTGGCGGATCTGCTGGTAGAAGCTCTCGACCACGTCCGGGATCGAGTGCTCGAGGATGATCGCCAGGTCGGCGAGCTCGGGCGGAGCCCCGAGGTACTGGTGGGCCTGCTGCAGCAGCTGGCGCGGTCCGGCGCTGGGCAGCAGGGACACCTATTCGATCCCCTGCTCCTCGAGCCAGCGCTGGGCCTCGAGCGCGGCGGCGCAGCCCGAGCCGGCGGCGGTGATGGCCTGACGATAGACCGGGTCGCTGACGTCGCCGGCGGCGAAGACGCCCTCGACGCTGGTGCGGGTCCCGCCCTGCAGGGTGAGGTAACCGACCTCGTCCTTGGCGAACTCCTCGCCGAGGAAGTCGGTGTTGGGCGCGTGGCCGATGGCGACGAACAGGCCCTGGCATGCGAATTCCTCGGTGCCCCCGTTCTCGGTGTCCTCGAGCACCAGGCCGGTGACCTTCTTGTCCTCGCCGTGCTGGATGTCCACCACCTGCCGCCACAGCTTGAATTCGATCTTGGGGTGCTCCCGGGCGCGCTGCTCCATCACCTTGGAGGCGCGGAAGTAGTCGCGGCGGTGGATCACGGTGACCTTGGTGGCGAAGCGGGTCAGGAACAGGGCCTCCTCCATCGCCGTGTCGCCGGCGCCGACGATCGCCACCTCGACGTCCTTGAAGAAGGCGCCGTCGCAGGTGGCGCAGGCCGAGACGCCGAAGCCCATCAGCTCCTGTTCCTTCTCCAGGCCGAGCAGCTTGGCCTTGGCGCCGGTCGCGATGACCACCGCGTGGGCCTCGACCTTCTCGCCGAAGTCGTCCTCGATGAGGAAGGGGCGCACCGAGGTGTCGACCGCCTTGACGTTGCGGAATTCCACGAAATCGGTGCCGAATCGGGCCGCCTGGGCCTTGAACTTCTCCATCAGCTCCGGCCCCTCGACGCCGTCGGGGAAGCCGGGGTAGTTCTCGACGTCGGTGGTGATCGTCAGCTGGCCACCGGGCTGCATGCCCTCGAAGACCAGCGGCTGGAGACCGGCGCGGGACAGGTAGAGGGCGGCGGTGTATCCGGCCGGACCCGAACCGATGATGGCGACGTTGCGGACCATGGGGCAGAATCATAGGACAGCCCTGGAGGGCCCTCCAGCAAAGCCATGCCGGCCTACGCCACCGACCGCGAGACCCTCGAGAAGGAGGTCGTGATGAGCTTCCTCCGCGCCGGCGGTCCCGGCGGCCAGCACCGCAACAAGACCGAGAGCGGCGTCCGTCTGTTCCACCCCCCCAGCGGCGTCACCGTGCTCGCCACCGAGCGCCGCAGCCAGCACCAGAACCGC
>CAZXTO010000350.1:0-3905 GCA_964643675.1 uncultured Planctomycetales bacterium | reverse complement strand
CACGATGGTCAGTTCGACGAGGGAGAATCCCTTCTGGTTCTTGGCGAGAGTCATGGTTTGAATGGGTGCTTGGATCCGCCGGCCGCTGCCGGGGAGTCGATTCCGGGGTATGGGCACCAGGAACCAACGGTCCGGCGCCACGGCTCCATCGGCTGAAGCGCCCCTCCGCCTTCAATCAAACGGAGCATTTCCGAGAGGATTGCGCACCAGAACACCCTTCCAATTCAAGGATTCGCGCTTTCGCAACTGTGAAACATGTTTCCCATGGAGTCGCCAGGAGGTGAGCCACAATGCCGTAGTTCCTTGTGTAGAAAACCTTTATGTTTGGTAGTCGGCCGATTCTCTCTTTGTCACAGCCTTGCAACGGTTTATCGAAGCGCACACAACCGAAGCCGCCGGAGGCGGCTGTGCTCCATGAAGACTCCGCGCACATCTTGGATCCTCCTGAACGGGAGTACCGTCCTCGCTGCGGTCGCGCTCGCCACCCTCCCGGCGTGCTGGATCGACAACAGCGGCGACGACTCCGTTTCGGTGTCCGCGACCGGAAGGCACCCCGACGTGGTGCTCCGGGACCGGCTCGGAACGGCGCTCGCTCCCGGATCGACCGAACCGTACAGCCCGCGTCAATCCTGCGGACTCTGCCACGACGTGGATGAAGCCGCCAACGGCTACCACTTCCAGCAGGGTCGCACCGACGCCGACGGCAACGTCATCACGCAAGACGATTACTTCAACGACGGCCGTACCTTCCTGCAGTCACCAGGGATGTACGGCAAGTGGTGACCGCCTTCCTCTGACTCCAGCCAGTTGGCTGGTAAGGACAACAACGGTCCCTCCGAAATCGACAAGACCTCGTTCTTCTGGACGGGCAAGTGCGGCGCCTGCCACCCCGGCGGCGGCCCCGGCGAATACGACCGCGACGGCGAGCTCTACTACGACGTCGCCACCGCCGAATTCGGCTACGAGAAGCTCGGCCTGAGCGCCGGCGACGTCGTCAACGACGGCGACTACACCTTCATCAACCCCAGCACCGGCGGCCAGGTGGCGGCGGCCTGGGACAAGACGGGGGTCTCCGAGCCGGACTGCTACATGTGCCACATGTCGGGATACGACATCAACGGTAGCACCAACAACAACGCCCTGTGGCGTCAGGCGACCCTGCGCTCGCTGGCGACCCTGGTCGACGACCAGGCCGCGACGGTGGCCTCCTTCGCCGCCGCGGCGACCGCCGGCGCGGGCTGGCACTCGACCTTCACGCTGGCCTCGCTGCCGCCTGGGAATCCGCCGCAGGCCTCGGTGCTGCAGATCGACTACAGCGTCGGCATCACCGACGGTGAGCTGAAGATCAACGACAACGGCAAGCTGACGCTGAAGGGCTCCAAGATCCTCGGCAGCCCGCGTGACTACGCCTGCTGGGGCTGCCACGCCATGGCGGACGCCAAGAAGCGCGGCCGCGAGTGGTTCGACCCGGTCAAGGACGTGCACTACGGCGGCTTCAACCCGGGCCTGGACAACATGACCAGCCAGGCGTGTGTGTCCTGCCACCCGGCGGGGATGGACCACGACATCGCCAAGGGCAGCGAGACCGCCGGCACGGTTCGAGACGACACCGACTACGCCACGATCCGCACCTGCCGCGACTGCCACCTGCCCGGTGAGGACAAGCACCCGCGGGCCCCGCGGCCGACCTCGCAGCTCCACACCACGGCCAACCACCTGGACGTGATGTCCTGCGAGTTCTGCCACATCCCGTACAAGGAGCAGCCGGCCCAGCTGGTGGCGGACAACAGCGTCACCGGTTCGCCGGTGGGCTACAACACCGACGCCTTCCTCTCCGCCGACCCGCTCGACCCGAGCGACCCCTTCGACGACAAGTGGTACCCGGGCGTGCACTGGAAGGTGGATCAGGACGGGGTGACCCGGATCTTCCCGGTCAAGCCGCTGGCCTCGGCCTGGTGGGGTGACTGGAACGACAACGGCACGCCGACCAACTACGCCGACGACATCATCGAGCCGATCCTCCTGTGGCGGGTGCGCGGCATCACCGGCGGCGCAGCCTTGGCCGGCACGGTGGACGACAACGGCGACGGCATCGCCGAGGTCAACACCGAGGCCGAGATCCTGGCCTACATCACCGCGCTGCAAGGCAACGACACCTACGGCGTGCAGGTCGCTGCTCGCCCGGTGCTCGTGAAGGGTGAGGCGGTCTGGTACGCCGATGGCACGCAGCCTTCCGGAGTGAACCACTTCGAGCTGCACGGCACCGGCATCAAGGCCGAGACCACCGCGCCCTTCGGCATCAACCACAACGTCCGCGTGTCCGAGAACGCCCTCGGCGCGATGGGCAACTGCGACGCCTGCCACCGTGGCCTGAACGGCGGCCAGCTCACCCCGGTCTTCGACCGCGCGGTGCTGGTCGACCCGTGGGACACGGCCGGTGACGCGGTCTACTCCACCCCGAGAGAGATCCTGGACCTCAACCCGTTCTAGGAACTCCAGTCCTCCCCCACGCCGTGGCGCCCTCTCCGGCGCCACGGCGACTTATTTGGGGTCAGACGTCTATTTTCTGAGCGACAGCAGGGCCAGGTGCTCGGGGGGCCGACGAGGCGATGGGCCAGGCGGAAAAAAGAAGGGGAGGCGAGCCTGCGGGGGCTGCCGAACCTGCCGGGGCTGCCGAACCTGCCGGGCCTGCCGAATCTGCCGAACCTGCCGGGTCTTCCGGGCCTGCCGGGAATTAAATCGATGTCTGACCCCGAATTAAAGGCGGTCGAAGGTGTCTGCCTGGGTCCTTAGCCGTCGGGCGAGCGCCTTGGTGGGCTGCCGGGCGGTGAGGCGCCAGCTCCAGTTGTCCTTCGAGGTGCCGGGGAGGTTCATGCGGGCGGCGGCGGGCAGGCCGAGGTGGTCCTGCATCGGCACCACGGCCAAGGCGGCGGGGCTGGAGTAGGCCGCCCGCGTCAGGTCCTGGTGGATGGTGGCCGGCTTGCCGTTGGTGTAGGCAAGGGCGCGCTTGCGCACCGCCGCCGGCATCGAGGCGTACCAGCCCTGGGTGGTGTCGTTGTCGTGGGTGCCGGTGTAGACGACGGTGTCCCGTCCGTGAGCGTGCGGACGATCGCCGCGGCACTCGGGGAAGAAGGCCCACTGCAGGACCCGCATGCCGGGCAGGCCGAAGTCATCGCGCAACCGCCGCACCTGCGGCGTCATCACGCCGAGGTCCTCGGCGACCAGCGGCAGCTCGCGGCGCAGCTTGGCGCGCAGCGCCGTGAGCAGCTCGCGACCCGGCGTGCGGCCCCAGCGGCCCTTGCGCGCGGTGCGGGCCTTCGCCGGCACCTCCCAGGCGCGATGGAAGCCGATGAAGTGATCGACGCGCACCGCATCGAAGCGCTCCAGGCTGAGCTGGAAGCGGCGCAGCCACCAGCGGAAGCCCTCGCGGCGGTGGGCGGCCCAGCGGTAGTGCGGGTGCCCCCAACGCTGGCCGTTGCGCGAGAACAGGTCCGGCGGCACCCCGGTGACCACCTCGGGCCGGCCCTCGGCGTCGAGCCGGAAGAGCTCGCGGCGAGCCCAGACATCGGCCGAATCGCGCTCGACGAAGAGCGGCAGGTCGCCGAGCAATTGCACCCCGCGCTCCTGGCAGCGGCGCCGCAGCTCGGCCCAACGCGAGGCGAACAGGAGCTGCTCGAGTTCATGACGCTCGACCGCCGCCGCGAGGCGCCGACGCTCGGCCTTCAGGGCGGACCCCTCCCGATCGCGCAAGGGCGCCGGCCATCGCCACCACGGCGCGCCGCCCCGATCCTCCTTGATCGCGGCGTAGAGGCACCAATCCGGCAGCCAGTCGCGCTGGCGGCGACGGAAGGAGCGCAGCTCGTCCTCGGCCACCGCGAAGCCAGGCGCGCGGGCGGCGCGGGACC
>CAZXTO010000349.1:0-3922 GCA_964643675.1 uncultured Planctomycetales bacterium | reverse complement strand
CGTGCTTGCGGCGCTTGTTCTTGATGATGCGGCGACCGGCAGCGGTCTTGGAGCGGGTGCGGAAGCCACTCAGACGGCGCTTGCGGTTCGTGTTGCGGATCTTGGTCTTACGGCCTTTCACGATTCTGCGGGACGCTGGTTCACCCGACCGAGCTGGCCGAGGTGAAGGAGGCGGACGGTGTTGGTGGCGCCGGTGCGCGAGAAGGCGCCGGTGAGAGCCACCAGGAGATCCTCGTCGCGGAGCCAGGAGGCCCGCTCGAGGGTGGCGGCTGCGTGGCGGTGCATCTGACGCACCGTCTTGAACCGCCGGATCAGGGCTGGACGGACCCCCCAGTAGAGGGCCATCCGATGGAAGGAACAGGTGTTGGCCGTGAGGCCAATCAAGGGTCTTCCGGAGCGGAAGGAACTGACCAGTCTAGCGGTCCTGCCGGACTCGGTAAAGGCCAGGATCCCGCGGGCCTCGCTCTGGCGGGCCGCGGCCACCGCCGCGGTCACCGTGGCGGCCTCGCTGACGCTCACCGAGCCGGCCACCTTGCGCAGGCCCGGGCCGGCGTCGCGCTTCTTGCCCTTGTAGAGGCTGCCCTCGGTCCGCAGCGCGATCCGGTTCATGGTCCGGATCGCCTTGACCGGGGACACCCCGACCGCGGTCTCCCCACTCAGCATCAGCACGTCGGTGCGGTCGATGACGGCGTTGGCGACGTCCGAGACCTCGGCCCGGGTCGGCTGGGTAGCCTGGACCATGCTCTCGAGCATCTGGGTGGCGGTCACGACCGGGATCGCGTACTGCAGGCAGGTGGCGATGACGTCCTTCTGGATCAGCGGCACGATCTCGTGCCCGAGCTCCACCGCCAGATCGCCCCGGGCCACCATCACCGCGTTCGAGTTGCGGACGATGTCCTCGAGGTTCCGGAGCGCCTCCGGGGTCTCGATCTTGGCCATCACCGGCGCCTCGAAGCCGACCTTCGTCATCGCGCGGCGGAGCACGGCGAGGTCCTCGGCTCGGCGCACGAAGCTGAGCGCGATCCAATCCACCCCGACCTCGGCCGCCCACTCCAGGTCGCGCAGGTCGCGGGCCGAGAGCACCGGCGCGCTGACCTCCGAGTCCGGCAGGTTGACGCCTTGGTTGGAGTCGATCCAGTCGCCGCGCCGCACCTTGCAGCGCAGCTCGCGGCCTTCGACCCCGGTCACCTCGAGCTCGGCCCGGCCGTCCCGCAGCAGCACCCGGTGACCGGGAGCCAGGTCACGGAGCAAGCCGCGGTAATCGATCGGCAGCGCCCCGCGGACCGCCTTGCGGCCGGCCCGCAGCCGGACCTCCTCGCCCCGCTTCAGCTGGATCGGCTCCGCCAGGACCCCCAACCGGAGCCGCGGCCCCCGGAGATCGGCCAGGATGGCCACCGGGCGCTCCAGCTCCTTGCGGACCTTCTGGATCTTGCGCACCCAGGCGGTGCGCGTCTCCAGGTCGCCGTGGCTGAGGTTGATGCGGAAGCCGTCCGCGCCGGCCCGGACCATCTCCCGGATCTTGGTGGTCGATCCGGAAGCGGGGCCGAGCGTGGCGAGGATCTTCGTCCGGGCGAGGTGGCGTTCCAGCATGGAAGGACCCGGTCCGAATGGGAGCGCGCCTGCCCTAGAGCAGGTTCAGCTCCTTGAGGGTGACGAGGTCCTTGCGGATCTCCTCGGCCGACTTCTGCAGCTTGGCGGAGTCCGCGTCGCTGAGCTCCAGCTCGACCACCCGCTCGACGCCGTTGGCGCCCAGCACGCAAGGCACGCCCATGAAGATTTCCTCGAGGCCGTACTGGCCGCTGAGGTGGGCGGCGCTGGGGATCAGGCGCTTCTCGTTGCGCAGGATCGCCTTGGCCATCGCCACCGCGCCCGAAGCCGGGGCGTAGTAGGCCGAGCCGGTCTTGAGCAGGGCCACGATCTCGCCGCCGCCCTTCTGGGTGCGCAGGTTGATCGCGTCGATCTCGTCCTGCGGCAGCAGCTCGGTGATCGAGACGCCGTTGACGGTCGAGAAGGCCGGCATCGGCACCATCGAGTCGCCGTGGCCGCCGAGCACCATGCAGCGCGCGTCGGCGACGCCGCCGCCCTGCTTCTCGCTGATGAAGAAACCCATCCGGGCCGAGTCCAGCGCGCCGGCCATGCCGACCACCCGGTTCTTGTCGAAGCCGAGCTTGGCCGCCATCAGATAGACCATGGTGTCGAGCGGGTTGGAGACCACGATCACCTTGGCGTCCGGCGAGCCCGCCTTCACGTAGTCGGCGACGGCGTTGATGATCTTGCCGTTGACCTCCAGCAGGTCGCTGCGGTCCATGCCCGGCTTGCGGGGCATGCCGGCGGTCATGATCACCAGGTCAGACCCCTCGGTGTCCTTGGGGTCGTTGGTGCCGACCAGGCGGCACTGGTAGCCCTCGATCGCGGCGGCTTGGTTCAGGTCGAGGGCGATGCCCTGCGGGCGCCCCTCGATGATGTCGATCAAGACGACTTCCTCAGCCAGCTCCTTCTCAGCGAGCCGCTGGGCACAGGTCATGCCGACGAATCCGGCGCCGACCACGGTGACACGAGTCATGCTTTGGTTCTCCAGACGGGAGGATGGGTTGCATTTCCGGCGCTTCCAGGCCCCAAACGGGCCCTGCCGGCAGCCAAACGGCGTGAAATACTAGCCCCGCCCCGCCCTCAGGACCAGGGTGGAAGCGCTCCGGGATCCGAATCAGCCTTGCAGGAACTGGGTCCCGTTGGCCTCCCACCAGGTCTTCCACTGCTCGAAGGCGGCTTGACGCGCGGCCTTGGCGGCGTCGCCGTCCCCTTCGTGCTGATAGCCGAAGTTCTGGCCGGTGATCCGACGCAGGGCGCGCACCGCCGCCTCGCGCACGAAGCTGACCTCGTCCAGCAGGGCCTCGACCAGGTGCGGCACCGCCGGCCGGGCGTCCCACTCGCTGAAGGTGTGGGCGGCCAGGAAGCGGGTGAACTCGTAGGGATCGGCCAGCAGCGGGTAGAGGTGCGGCAGCAGGCGGTCGTCCTGCATCGCCGACAGCTTCTCCAAGGCGCCGTAGCGCACCTCGGGATCCTCGTCCTGCAGCTTGCGCAGCAGCGCCGAGACCTCGGCCGAGAACTGGCCGTCATCCTCCTTGGGCGCGGCCGCGGCGAGGGCGGTGGTCATGTCCTCGAGCCGCTTGAGCCGGTCGCGCAGGCCCTCTTGGTTGGCCCGGGAGGCGCGCTGACGGTCTTCGACCACCGACAGGGTGGCCTCGAACTTGGTGAAGCGCTGCGCCAGCTGGTCCTGCTCCCCCGCCAGCGGCGCGAGGCCGTCGAAGGAGGCCTTGAGCTCGGCGAGGCCGAGGCCGGTGGAGGCCTCCAGGGCGTCGTGGGAGCCGCGCAGGGCGCGCAGCTCCTCGCGCATCAGGGCCAGGGTCTCGCCGTTGCTGCGGGATGCGTCCAGGTTGGCTGCGGAGGCGGTCCAGATCTCGCCTTGGAGCTCGGTCCGGGCGTCCGCCAGGTCACCACCCAGGGTGTCCTCGGCGCCGCCGAGCTGGAACCAGAGGCCCGCCGCGGCGCCCCAGCCGATCAGCCCGACGATCAGAGCCGCCACCCCGAGACCGGAACCACCTCCGCCGGCGATGCCGGCTCCGCCCATCAGCTCGATGCAGTCCGGGCACAGCAGGCGGTCGCCGACGCGGACGGAGGAGCCATCCTGGACCTCGGCGAGGGGAACGGAGCGATCACACAGATTGCAGAAATGGACGTCGGCCATCAGGGGCAGGATAGCCGCACCGGGATGCCCGGACACGGACTCCGGGCTCAGGAATCGGGCCGGGCGCGGCGCATGTCACGGGCCACCCCGAGCGAGGCCACCGCCGCCAGCAGCGCGGCCGCCAGCCAGGGCGCCGGGGCAGGAGGGGGGCTCGCGAGCCGCGCCTGGGCGGCCAGC
>CAZXTO010000348.1:0-3924 GCA_964643675.1 uncultured Planctomycetales bacterium | reverse complement strand
CACCGCGCGCAGGTCGGGCGGGTCGACCAGCAGCGCCTGCCGCAGCAGCGCCTGGCCGTCCGCGCCGTCGCGCACCGGCCGGCCGGCGAGCGCCTCGAACAGCAGCAGCCCGAGGGCGTAGAGGTCGCCGCTGCGGTCCGCCGCGAGCCGGCCGCTGGCGAAGACCTGCTCCGGCGGCGCGTAGCGCAGCGTGCCGAGGAAGTCGCCGCTGCGCGTCAGCAGGGAGTCCTGGTGGTGGCGCGACAGGCCGAAGTCGAGCAGCACCGGGCCGCCGTCCGCCCGCACGATCACGTTGCGCGGCGTCAGGTCGCGGTGGACCACGCCGACGTGGTGGACCTCGTCGAGCAGCCGGGCCAGGCGCTCGCCGAAGGCCAGCACCGCGGCCAGGCGGCGGGCCGCCGGCTGCTCCCGCAGCCCGGACATCCAGCGGTCGAGGGTCTCGCCCTCGACCCGCTCCATGAGCAGGAAGGGCTGGCCCGGGTCGTCGTCGTAGGCCTCGATCCGGGGCACGCCGCTCATTTCGAGCGACACGAGGATCCGGATCTCGCGCCGGAAACGCTCGATCTTGACCGCGTCCGAGAGCAGCAGGGGCGGGATGCGCTTGAGCAGCAGCGGCCGGCCGTCCGGGGCCGTCACCTCGAGCAGCTCGCCCATGCCGCCGCGCTGCACGACCTCGCCGACGCGGTAGTCCGGCGGCAGCGGCCCGCGCGCGGGTCCGGGGTTTGCACGGGGGGGAGAAGAAAGGGAACCGGAGCTCATCCGGGGGAGGCGCTCGCTACAGTTGAAACGCGTGACCGAACGGGAAGACTACTCGACGGTAAGTTCCGCCTATCGGGCGAACAAGGTCGGATTCCAGCACCTGCGCACGGGGGACCCGGACACCCGCCGCATGCTCGACCGCGCCCGCAAGGTGGCGGGATCCGATCTGCCGGTGATGATCGTCGGCGAGACCGGCACCGGCAAGAACCTGCTGGCGCAGGCGATCCACAACGTCTCCGGCGTGTCCGGCGACTTCGTCGCGGTCGGCCCGGCCGACCTGCCGCCGAGTTTGGCCGACTCCGTGCTCTTCGGCCACCTGCGCGGCTCCTTCACCGGCGCGCACAAGGACCACCCGGGCCTGATCGACAGCGCCGCCGGCGGCACGCTGTTCCTGGACGAGCTGCTCGAACTGGACGCCAACCTGCAGGCCAAGCTGCTCGGCGTGGTCGAGTACCGCAAGTTCCGCCCGGTCGGCGCGGTCGACGAAAAACGGACCGACGCGCGGCTCGTGGTGGGCATCCAGGACGACCCGGAGCAGGCCGTGGCCGAGGGCAAGCTGCGCCGCGACCTCTACTACCGCCTCAAGGTGGCGGTCTTCCGCCTGCCGCCGCTGCGCGAGCGCGGCGAGGACGCGGTCGAGCTGGCGCGCGAGTTCACCGAGCAGGCGGCGAAGCGGCAGTCCCTGCCGGTGGGGGAACTGGCGCCCGACGCCGTCGCCGCGGTCCGCCGCTACGCCTGGCCCGGCAACCTGCGCGAGCTGAAGCGGGTCGCCCAGGTGGCCGTGCTCGACGCCGACGGAGGCCCGATCGAGGCCCGCCACCTCGGCCTCGACCAGGCCGCCGCCGAGCTCCCGCCCGGCGGCGACCGGCCGCCCAGCCTGCGCATGGCCGAGGTCGAGCGCTGGGCCTATGCCCAGGCCCTCGAGCGCACCGGCGGCAACCGGCGCGAGGCGGCGCGGATCCTCGGCGTGGGGGAGGCCACCCTCTACCGGGCGATCAGCCGCTTCGGCCTGGCCGACCCGTCCGGCTGATCAGGCCAGGACGAGGTCGAAGTCCTCCGGGTCGATGTCCATCTTGCGGGCGTAGCGCTGCAGCTCGTCGTGGAGCATCTTCACGGCGAAGGTGAGCACCGCGGCGTCGTCGAGCCAACCGACCACCGGCAGGAAGTCGGGGATCAGGTCGAAGGGGCTGACCAGGTAGAGCAGGGCGGCGACCGCGATGGCGATCACGCGCTTGCTGGGCTGGTAGTCCCCGTTCCACCAGTCGACGACGAGGTAGTACAGCAGGCGGGCGCGCTGGGCCAGCAGCTGGATCCACTCGATCTTCGACACGTCGAGCTTGTCGAGGATCCCCGGGGCCTGGTCGATGACCTTCTCGGCCTCGGGATCGCCGACCGAGTCGGCCGCTTCCTCGAGCTGCTTCTTCAGCTTCCTCTTCTCGGCGGGGGTGAGTTCCTTTCGTCGTGCCATGGCGTTCCTCTCCAAGTCCTGGTGGTCCGGTTCCGGGTCGTCCTCCGACCCGCTCGCCCTGCCCGGTCAACTCCCGTGCCAGGAAAAACCGTCACGCCCGGGCGGCAGCCGCTCTCTCGATCCGGGCGAAGCCGATCATTTCGAGCGAGCGGAGGCGGGCGGAACACACCCGCGGCCCGGCTCCCGCGGCACGGCGCTTGCTCCCCGAGGCGGAACGGCATCCGCCACGGGTGCCTTTCCCACACCCTTCCCACACCCTTCCCGAGCCCCCCGACCATGAGAGCGACCTTTCCCGCGATCTCCCTCTGCCTGCTCGCGTCTTGCGCCTCGACGCACCGCGAGATCCACACCACCGGCCGTCCGCTCGGCGAACTGCGGTCCCTGAACGACTACGTCGTCGACCTGCAGATCTCGTCCGAACCGGTCACCGGCGAGGCCTCCGGCGGTACCGCCCTCGGCCTGTTCACCTTCGGCGCCACGGACTACGCCGAGGCGATGACCTACGACGGCGGCGCTTTCCGCCTGGTCTCCGAGCTGCTCGGCTCGAGCCGCTTGGACGAGCTGAAGCGGGCCGCGATCCGCGACGCCTGCGCCGACTCGAGTTGCCAGGTGCTCGCCTACCCGACCTTCCGCTGGAAGGAGAAGTCGAACCCCTTCTCGACCGAGTATCAGGTCGAGGTGACCGGCTACCCCGGCTTCATCAAGGAGATCCAGAACATCCGCCGCGAGGTCCGGCCCGGCCTGCTCCAGCTCGGCCCGGACGACGACCCGGTGCCGCCGGCCAACCGCTACCGCATCGAGGCCGGCGAGGGCGCCGACGTCCAGCTCGGCCTGGGCCGCACGCTGGGCGACGCCGGCGTGCCACGGCACCTTCCGGGCGGGGAGGATCCGGCCGATCGTCCCTTCGGCTGGAGGGGCTGAGCGGTGCGCCCCCGCCTCGCCGCCGCGGCCTCGCTGCTCGCCACTGCCGCGGCCTCCTGCAGCACCGTCCCGGCCGAGCACCCGTGGGCTGTCCGCCCCTTCGTGCTCCAGCCGAAGGACGAGGACTTCGCCGGCGGCCTGGCCGTCGAGCACGCCTACGCCGCCGACAAGTCGGTGGCGCTCTCCTTCGAGGGCTTCACGCGCGATCGAGAGGTGGATCTCGGTGGGTGACGTCGGCCCTGGACCACCGACCTCGCCCACACCGTCCTGCGCCTGGAGCACCGCAGCTGGTCCAACCCGGGAGAGCGCGTGTCGCCCTACTGGGGCGCCGGGCTCGGCCTGGTCGGCTTCGACGACTCGCGGATCGACTCCTCCGAGTGGACCGTCTTCGGCACCGCCGGCATGGCCTGGTGGTGGATCCCGGCGGTCGCGCTCGACCTCGGCCTGCTCTATGACGTGCCGGTGAGCAGCGACGACCAGGGCGTGGCGCCCGACTGGCTCCAGCTCCGTCTGGGGTTGGCTTTCTGGTTCTAGTGAGGTATGCCGGCCCGCGTCCTTGCTGGGGCGCGGGTCGGCGCTCCCTTTATCCCGGGAACCTTGTCGCCGCCGCCGACCCGGTCTAGCCTGGAACCATGGACCCTATCCAAGCACCCGACGATCTGCCCGTGGCCCTGCGCGCGGCGGGTTTCCGCTGCCTCCTGCGCCACGAGGGCTGGTGGGAGTGCCTGCTGCTCGACGGCGAGCTGAGCTGGGTCGGCCGCGGCGAGACCGAGCAG
>CAZXTO010000347.1:0-3924 GCA_964643675.1 uncultured Planctomycetales bacterium | reverse complement strand
CGCGGCGGGCGCGCTGCCGAGCAGCAGCAGGGAGAGGGGAAGGAGGAACTTGGGCATGATCGGCATGGTAGGGGGAATCGAAGAAGCCGGCGGTGGGGCACCGCCGGCTTCCGGGAGAGAGGGGGGCGGGGAGCCCTAGAGCACGGTGGACTGGACGCCGTTGCTGAACTGGCCGCCGCCGAGGTCGTAGGCCTGGAACCACACCGTGAGGCCGCCGGCGCCCGAGGGCACGTTGGTGGAGACCGAGGCGTGGCCGCTGTTGTCGGCGGTCATCGCGGGCAGCTGCTGGATCGGGTTCGACAGCAAAGCGGTGCCGTAGACCGTGCTGGTCGGGCCGCCGCCGGTGGTGCTGTAGCCGAGCAGGACCTGGCCCTGGGCGGTGCAGTTGTCGACCTCGAACAGGGCGAAGGCGCCCGAGAACAGGGTGGGCACGGTCAGCACCGGGGTGACCGGGCCGCCGATGCGCCAGTCCGCGACCGTCGGGGCGGTGTTGTTGAGCGAGCGCGCGTTGTCCTGCGTGCTGGTGCCCATGGTGTAACCCGAGTAGGTGATGTTCGGGCTCGAGAAGCGCTTGACCCGCGTGCCCGGCGAGTAGGCCATGATCGTGCGGTAGCGGTTGTTCGAGGTGCGGAAGCCGTAGCTGTAGTTGTAGGCCGCGCTGCCGGCGTTGGCCGGGTCGTGGGCGCTACCCATGTTGTGGCCCAGCTCGTGGCCGAAGCTGTAGTAGCCGGTGGCGCAGCTGTAGTTGGTCACGCTGAAGGCGTTCGACTCGAAGCCCGGGCTGACGTTGGTCATCAGGTAGGCGATGCCGCAGTACTGGCCGTTCTTGCAGATCAGCGCCACGCAGTCGGCGGCGTAGGTGTCCCGCAGCGAGTGGACGTTGTCCATCTTGCCGTCGTTCTTGCCGCGCAGATCGCTCAGGATCTGGGAGAAGCTGCTCGGCTCGGTGTAGCCGATCATCTCCTCGATGTGCACCAGGACCAGCTGTTGGGTGGCGGTGCTCTGGGTGTAGGCGGTGTTGGTCTCGGTGATCGCCAGGTTGATCTTCGAGGTCATGCCCGAGGTTCCGCCGGAGACGTTCTTGGCCTCGGTGGTGTAGGGCACCATGACGTCGATGTCCGGGTTGCCGGCGCGGCTGCCGGCGCCACCCTGGGCGGAGGGCTCGGAGTGGATCTCGTGCGAGGAGTCGGTGCCGCAGGTCTTGAACAGCGACTCGTTGACCAGGGTGACCCAGTGGGCGCCGTTGCCGGCCGGGGCGACGCGGTAGAGGCGGTCGGCCCAGCGG
The DNA here is from genome assembly GCA_964643675.1 of uncultured Planctomycetales bacterium. Taxonomy (GTDB): domain Bacteria; phylum Planctomycetota; class UBA1135; order UBA1135; family UBA1135; genus J029. Next base: position 2,639 of record CAZXTO010000347.1, on the reverse strand, counting down.
ATCGAGGCGTGGGTGAAGTCGTCGACGATCGAGAAGATCACGTCCGACTCGGCGTCGCCGACCACGCTGCCGATCCAGATCAGGCCGCCGCCGTAGGCCGGCTCGACGTGGTCGAATTGGGCGGTCAGGCTCAGGTCGTCGAACAGGTTCAGCTCGACCACGCCCGTGTTGCCGGTGCGCGCGAAGGTATTGCGCAGCAGGTCGAAGTCGACCTCGACCAGCTCGCGGCGGATCGAGACGTCATCGAGGCCGACGCCGGGCTCAGGAGTCAGCCAGGTGTCGGAGAAGATGGGCGGATGGCCGTTGCCTTGGGCGGCGAGCGGGGCCGCCAGCAGGATCGGGGCGAAGAAAGCGAGTCGGTTGCGCATGGATTCTGAGTCAGGGAGTGCGGCGGGCGGAGGAAGGGGGACGACGCCGTCCCAGGGAGGACGGGACGATGGGGGGGCGGAGTTCCCTCAATTCCGACCGCCTAGGGGGTCAGCAAAGCCTACCTGGAAAACGGCCCAAGGGCCGCCCTTCTCACTGCTTGCGCCGCTTGAAGGTCTTCAGGATCCAGGGCTGCCAGCGCCGGTCGAATTCCTCCCAGTCCATCTCGTAGGCCTTCTGGAAGGCCCGCTCCTGGTGGACCAGGATCTGCTCCGGCGTGGCCAGGCTGCCCGGCTGGACCTCGGGGATCTTGGCGCTGATCTCGGCCAGGAAGACCGCGAAGCGCTCCCGGTCCTCCTTCGTCAGGAGGTACTCGATCCGAGACCAGATCATCATGTGCTCGGCGAACTTGAGCCGGCTGAAGTCGGTCTTGGTGCACAGCTGGGCCGCGGGCGGGAAGTAGTCCTCCTTGACCCGGGCGTAGATCTTGGGGACCCAATTCCACTCGTTGCGCAGGCCGGGCGAGCTCTCGACGATGCCGGACCAGTTGTTGTTCTCGATGAACACCTGGCGCGCGTACCAGTGGGCGAAGCCTTCCGACAACCAGCACGGCAAGGTGTGCCAGTAGTACTTGTAGGCATGGATCATGTTGTGCGCCGTGTTGAACGCCAAGTGGCAGTGCAGCTTGGTGTCGTCGGCGTAGAAGCCCTCGTGGGCCTCGGTGGCCACCCCGAGGAACAGGGTCGACCGATCCATCTTCTTGTAGAAGAGGTGGCGCGTGGTCGAGTCCTTCTGGGTTCCGGTGAAGCGCAGGGTGTAGCGACCGAGGTCGCTCTGCTTCTCCAGCAGCAGCACCGTGAACTTGTTCGGCATGCCCAGGTAGGGGCCCTCGCCGCGGTACTGGAACTGGACCAGCTTGCCGGGACCGGGCGGGAAGTCGGAGTCGACGACGCCGAACAGCTCGGAGATCTCGGAGTACTGCTTCTCGAGCCGGAAGGCCATCAGGTGCAGCCGTAGCCACGGGTCGAGCACCTTGGTCTTGGGGTTGACGTCCGGCAGCAGCTCCTTCAGCTCAGTGAGCTCGGCGCGGATCTTGGTGCGCTGCTTCTTGTCGGTCGGCGGGATCTTGTAGCTGCTGAGGGCCGAGCCGATCTTGAAGTGGGCGGTCTCCATCCAGCGGATGGGGACGTCGCCGAGCACCTCCTCGATCTTCGCGGTGCCGTGGCTATCGGCCCAGGCGAAGGGGCCATAGGAGACGATGCCGAGCTTCTCCCGCAGGCTCTCGTCTTCCTCGGTGTAGGGGTCGGGCTCGACCTTGGAGGCCTTTTCGACCTCCTCCTGCTCCTTGGGGGCGCCGTGCTGGCCATAGAGAGGCGCGGCAGCCAGCGCCAGGAAGGCGCCGGCTGCCGCGAGGCAGGCCGAGACGATCTTGCTCACTTACGGGTGACGGCCTGGGACGAATCGGCTTTCCGCTTCAGTCCGAGGTCCTTCAGGGCCGCTTCCTTCTTGATCGCCTTCTGCTTGCGCTTGGCGAGTTCGTCCAGCTGCTTCTGGATCTTCTTCGCCTGGCGCGACTTCGGGCCGTGCTTCTCGATCGCCGCGTCGAGCTGCTCCTGACGCCAGTCCTCCATCGAGTCGATGGTGTCGAACTCGGCCAGCAGCTTGATGTACTCCTGGACGGTCTTCTTGGCGTTCTTCTTGTACTCCAGCTTGAGCACCGACTCCATCGCCGCCCACAGCTCGGTGCGCGACTGGTCGCCGCGCAGCGGGACCATGTTGGAGCCGTCCGGCGAGCAGACGAAGAGGTGCGGAGGCTTCTTGTCCTCGAACAGCGCCGTGAAGGGGTGGTCCTCCTCGAGCACGTCGTTGGGCAGCTTGACGCAGTGGAACCACTGAGCCATCAGCAAGGTCTTCTCGTTGTCCTCGCTGGCGTTCAGCAGGGCCCAGTCGGTGCCGTTGCAGAACTTGCACTCGCGCAGCACGAGCAGCGGACGAGGGTCGTCACCGACGATCCAGTCGAAGGACTCTTCGCGCGGCAGCGCCTTGCGCTGGTAGGTCGCCACGGTCTCGGCGTCGGACTCCTCGAGCGCGCGCTCTTCGGGAGCGACGTAGACCGGGTAGTCCCAGTGCATCTTGAGTCGGGTCTTGCTGGTGCGCTGACGCACCACCTGGATCGGGACGCCGCCGCCGGTCACGCCGAGGCCGCCGCCGGGGGTGGCCGGCGCGGTGGGCGCGGTCGGAGCGGTCGCGCCGCCCGTGCCGGGGGTGCTGAC
>CAZXTO010000346.1:0-3937 GCA_964643675.1 uncultured Planctomycetales bacterium | reverse complement strand
CCGCGTCGTCTACCGCGGCGAGCGGCGGCCCGACGCCCGGCGCCGCCGCGGCGCGCCGCGTCGTCGGGGGGGTGGCGGTCGCCGCTGATCCATCACGCGAGAACTGAGAACATGAAAGTCCGAAGCAGCGTCCGTCGCGTCTGCGACTACTGCAAAATCATTCGCCGGCACGGCAAGCTGCGGGTGATCTGTTCCCGCGATCCGCGTCACAAGCAACGTCAAGGCTGAGCGAGGTAGTCCAGCATGGCCCGTCTCATCGGTGTCGAGATTCCCGACCACAAGCGCACTGTCATCGCGCTGACCTACATCTTCGGCGTTGGCCCGACCACCGCCGCCGCGACCTGCGAGGCCCTGGGCCTCGACCCGGACCGGCGCGCGAAGGAGCTCAGCGACGAAGAGCTCGGTGCGATCAGCTCCCACCTCGAGGCCAACTACCTCGTCGAGGGTGGCCTGCGCCGGCGCAACACCCAGAACATCCACCGGCTGCGCGACATCTCCTGCTACCGCGGGCTGCGCCACCGCCGTGGGCTGCCGGTGCGCGGCCAGCGCACCAAGACCAACGCTCGCTCCCGCAAGGGGCCCAAGAAGACCGTCGCCGGCAAGAAGTCGGTGAAGGCGATGAAGTGATCCCCAGGGGACTCGCAGAAAGAACATGAGTGCTGCCAAGACGAGCAAGCGGAAGGGGAAGAAGGTCCCCGCCAAGGGCATCGCCCACATCCGCTCCACCTTCAACAACACGATCACCACCCTGACCGACCTGCAGGGCAACGTGATCGGCTGGGGTTCCTCCGGCATCGTGGGCTACAAGGGCTCGCGCAAGTCGACCCCCTTCGCCGCCCAATCCGCCGCCCGCAAGTGCGGCGAGGCCGCCTACAAGATGGGCCTGCGCGAGATCGAGGTCCGCGTCAAGGGCCCCGGCTCCGGTCGCGAGAGCGCGGTCCGCGGCCTGCACCAGGCCGGTCTCAAGGTGTCCTCGATCGAGGACGTCACCCCGCTGCCGCACAACGGCTGCCGCCCCCGCAAGAAGCGCCGCGTCTGATCCATGGCTCGTTACACCGGAAACGTCTGTCGTCTGTGCCGCCGGGAGGGCTACAAGCTCTTCCTCAAGGGCCGCCGTTGCGAGAGTGAGAAGTGCGCCGTCGACCGGCGCAACGTGCCGCCCGGCATGAACGTGCGCGCCCGCACGCGCCGCCTGTCGGACTACGGCGTGCACCTGCGCGAGAAGCAGAAGGTGAAGCGCATCTACGGCGTGTTCGAGCGCCAGTTCAAGCGCTACTTCGGCATGGCCGAGCGCATGAAGGGCAACACCGGCATCAACCTGATGTCGCTGCTGGAGCGCCGCCTCGACAACGTGGTCGACGCCGCCGGCATGTCGCTGTCCCGTCCCCACGCGCGCCAGCTGATCAGCCACGGCCACTTCACCGTCAACGGCCGCAAGGTCGACGTGGCCAGCTACCTGGTCCGCCCCGGCGACGTCATCACGCCGCGCGCCGGCGAGAAGTCCAAGAAGGCGGTCGAGGACTGCCTGACCTTGAACAGCGACAAGACGGTGCCCAACTGGATTTCGGTGGACACCGGCACCAAGACCGTCAAGGTCCTGAACAACCCCGCCCGCGAGGACGTGCGGTTCCAGGACATCCAGGAACAATTCATCGTCGAGCTCTGCTCGAAGTAACGGAGGGATCCCAGGAAGATGCGCATCCGCTGGCGAGATTTCGAGCTGCCCTCTGGGGTGGTCATGGATCAGGAGAGCGCCACGGCCAACTACGGCCGCTTCGGCGTGGAGCCCTTCGAGCGTGGCTTCGGCCACACCATCGGCAACGGTCTGCGCCGGGTGCTGCTGAGCTCCATCGAGGGCACGGCGGTGACCGCGGTGGAGATCGAGGGCGTCGAGCACGAGTTCAAGTCGGTCAAGGGCGTCGTCGAGGACGTCACCGACATCGTGCTGCGCTTCAAGCGCCTGCTGGTGCAGATCGACGGCGAGGCTCCGGTCACCCTGACCGTGAACCGGACCGGCACCGGCACCGTGACCGGCGCCGACGTCGAGTGCCCGGCTGGGGTCACCGTGGTGAACCCCGAGCTGGAGATCTGCAACGTCACCGACGCTGAGTTCGTCTTCAGCGCCAAGATCACCGTGCGCCGCGGCCGCGGCTTCGTCGCCGCCGACGAGACCGGCGAGCAGATGGACGAGATCGGGACCATCCCGGTCGACGCCGGCTTCTCGCCCGTCAAGCGCGTGCGCTACTCGATCGAGGCCACCCGGGTCGGCAAGTTCACCAACTACGACCGCCTGGTCCTGGAGGTCTGGACCGACGGCACCGTGCGGCCGGAGATGGCGCTGACCGAGGCGGCCAAGATCTACCGCAAGCACCTCAACCCCTTCGTGCAGTTCAACCAGCCCGCCGCCGGCGTGCCGGTGGTGCACGAGGTGCAGGCCATCGACGCCGCCGCCGAGCGGCGCCGCGAGCGCCTCAGCTCGCTGCTGAACGAGCCGATCGAGCGCCTCGAGCTCTCGACCCGCGCCCGCAACTGCCTCGACACCGCTGGCATCGCCACCCTCGGCGACCTGGTCCACCGCACCAAGGACGACCTGCTGGCGATCAAGAACCTGGGCCAGACCGTGCTGACCGAGATCGAGAAGAAGCTCAGCGAACTGGACCTCACCATCGGCATGCCCCGCGATGAGGGCGTCGGCGTCTAGCCGAGAAGAACCATGCGTCACCGCGTCAAGACCCGCAAGCTCTCCCGCACCGGGGCTCACCGGCGAGCCCTGGCCCGCAACATGGCCTGTGCCCTGATCGAGCACGAGCGCATCGAGACCACCCTGACCAAGGCCAAGGCCCAGCGCCCCTTCGTGGAGAAGCTGGTGACCCTGGCCAAGGAGAACACGCTGGCCAACTACCGGCGCGCCCTGGCGCTGCTCGGCAACCAGGAGGACGCGGCCCACAAGCTGTTCCACGTCCTCGGCCCGCGCTTCAAGGATCGTCCCGGCGGCTACACCCGCATCATCAAGCTGGCCAAGCCCCGCCTCGGCGACAAGGCCGACCGCGCCCTGTTCGAGTTCGTCGAGCGCTCGCCCAAGGAGGTGAGCTTCGACCCGGGCATCGAGTAGGCCGGTTCCCCGGCCGCGGCGCCCAGGCGCCGCACGCGCCCCCCCGACGGCGCCCGCTCAGCTGCGGGCGCCGTTCTTCTTCCAGCGCGGCTCGGCCGCCCGCGGCGTGCTCTTGAGGGGCGCCACGACCTTGACCTTGTCCTCGCCGAGCAGCTCCTGCAGCTGGTCCAGCAGCGAGGCCTGGAGCGAGACCGACCACTCGCTGCCGCAGCGCATCAGGACCTCGCGGCCGCTCTCGTCGCGGTAGCGGAAGCGGACCACGGCCGGGCCCGGGTGGCCGCGGAGGACCTTGCCGACCGCCTCCAGCGGCGCCCCGGCGTGGTCGATGCGCATCTCCAGGCTGCCCTCCAGGCGCAGCGCCTCGCGCTCGGCCAGCGGCTCGACCTTGTCGATCAGGAGCGTCGGGGTGTCGCCGCCCTGGTCCACGGCGCCGGTGAACAGGCCGACGAAGTCCTCCTGGACCTGCTCCCGGTAGCTCTCGTAGGTGCTGGGCCAGGCGATGGCGGCGGTGGAGCCGAACAGGTCCTCGACCCGCAGGCGGGCGAACTTCCGGGTCGGGTCCTTGCGGGTGCCCCGCACCTCGACCAGGGTGGCGATGCCGGCCAGGGTGATCACCCCGCGGTCCGGCACCTCGGCCAGCTTGCGGCTGTCCCAGGGCGAGACCCCGGCCAGCAGCTCGCGGTAGGGGTCGAGCGGGTGCCGCGTCAGGTAGAGCCCGAGGGCCTCCTTCTCCATCGCCAGGGTGGCGCGGCGCTCGGCGTCGCTGAGCTCGCGCTTGGCCGGGGGGGCGTCCGCGCTTCCCGCGGCGGCGTCGGCACCCGCCAG
>CAZXTO010000345.1:0-3951 GCA_964643675.1 uncultured Planctomycetales bacterium | reverse complement strand
CCCGCGGTGCCGCCCCCCGCCGGCCCCGCGCGGATCTACGTCCACGTGGTCTCGCAGGGCTACGAACACCAGGTCGCCAAGCTCGGCGCCGACGGCGCGCCCTCCCTGGTCGAGGCCAAGTGGGCCGAGTGGGCAGCGGCCGACGAGCGCTTCGAGGTGGTGGTCAGCCGCGAGGCGCCGGCCAGCTTCGATGACCTCGACGCGGTCTTCTTCTACACCACCGGCGAGCTGCCGTGGAACGAGGAGCAGCGCGCCGGTCTGCTCGAATTCGTGCGCGGCGGCGGCGCCGTGGTCGGCTCCCACTGCGCGACCGACACCTGGTACGAGTGGCCCGAGTACGGCGCCCTGATCGGCGGCTACTTCGCCGGCCACCCGTGGCACGAGGACGTCGGCGTCAAGGTCGAGGTGACCGACCACGCGTCGACCGCCCACCTGGGCGAGAAGTTCCGCATCGTCGACGAGATCTACCAGTTCAAGGAGCCCTGGGACCGCGCCCGCATGCAGGTGCTGCTGAGCCTGGACACCGAGGCCACCGACATGGACAAGCAGGGCATCCTGCGCGAGGACCGCGACGTCGGCATCTCCTGGACCCGCCAGGAGGGCGAGGGCCGGGTGTTCTACTCCAGCCTCGGCCACCGCGCCGACGTCTGGAACGACGAGCGCTTCCGCCGCCACATGGTGGAGGGCGCGATGTGGGCGGTCGGCCGCTGAGCGGCGCCCACCGTCCGCGGCGGCGACGGGGTCGGGACCGCTGGCCGCGGTCCGCTACCAGCGCACGACCGCCGCGCCCCAGGTGAGGCCGGCGCCGAAGGCGGTCAGCAGCACCAGGTCGCCGCGCTCGAGCTTGCCTTGGTCGGCGGCGTCGTGCAGCGCCAGCGGGATCGAGGCCGAGGTCGTATTGCCGACCTTGGAGATGTTGACGTGGATCCGGTCGGCCACGCCGAGGTGGCGCGCCACCGCGTCGAGGATGCGGGCGTTGGCCTGGTGGGGGACCACCAGCTTGATGTCATCCGCCTCCACCCCGAGCTCGGTCAGCAGCGCTTCGCACTCGCCGGACATCTCGTTGACCGCCAGCTTGAAGACCTCGCGGCCCTGCATCTGCACGAAGTGCAGGCCGGCGTCGACGGTGTCGTGGGTGGCCGGGAGGTGGCCGCCGCCGGCCGGGATCTGGATCAGCGAGGCGCCGGAGCCGTCGGCTCCCAAGGTGCAGCCGAGCAGGCCGGCGCCGTTCTCGGCGCGGCCGAGCACGACCGCCGCCGCGCCGTCGCCGAAGATGGCGCAGGTGTGCGGGTCGGTCGGGTCGACGATGCGCGACATCTGCTCCACCGCGACCAGGAGGATCGGTCCCATGCTGGGGTCGGTGCGCATCAGCCCGTCGGCGATCTTCCAGCCGTAGAGGAAGCCGCTGCAGGCCGCGTTGAGGTCGATCGCGGGCACCCGCGGGGCGCCGATCTCAGCCTGGATCCAGCAGGCGGTCGACGGGCACAGCGTGTCCGGGGTGATCGTGGTGCAGAGGATGAAGCCGAGCTCCTCGGGCTTCACGCCGGCGTCTTCGAGCGCCCGGTTGGCGGCTTCGGCGCCGAGCTGGGAGGGGCGCATGCCGGGGGTGGCCATGCGCCGCTCCTTGATGCCGGTGCGCTGGACGATCCAGTCCTCGGTCAGGCCGGTGCGCTCGGCGACCTCGGCGTTGGAGACCACCTGTTGGGGGAGGGCGCTGCCCATGCCGATCACGCAAGTCCCAGCGCGGCGCTCCTGCTCGGCCGGTTGCAAGCCGTTGGAGGCCGCCTCGGCCTTGCCATTCTGGCCGCGGATGCGGGTGGAGGTGCGGGGGACGATCTTCGACACGGGGAGGTGGGGGGCGAGGCGCGCGAGCCGGGTAGGTGGAGGGGGACGAGGGGCGACCGGCGCCCCTGAGGAGGTCCCAGCCTTCCATCGGCCAGAACGGCCTCGATCCTTGCGCCGCCAGGCGGCGGCCTCCGGGGATCCCCGGTGGCCGCCGAGGCGACGATTTTCCCTCTATTTTAGCAGGGTGAGGGCTGCGCTCCGGCTCAGAACACGCTGACGTTCATGACCGCGACGATCACGCCCATGATCGACTCCCCGGCGATGATGCCCGAGGCGACCGGCACGGTGTATTCCTCGGCCTTCTTCTCGTTGGAGCGGGTCCAGATCCAGGCGGCGAGGGCGCCCAGGAACATGGAGAGCGGGTAGTTGAAGGGCAGGATGAAGCCGAGGCCGATGCCGGTGGCCGAGGGCAGCCACTTCTTCACGTTCGGGAACAGCTTCTCGGCGAGCACCATCACCGTGCCGGCCGCGAGGCCCCACAGCACGCCGGTGCGGGCCATCGGGTGCAGCTTGTCGAAGCCGTCGCGGAAGATCTCCGCCACCGCGCGCCAGGCCTGGGCCGCCGGCGCCGGGAAGTCCTCCTCGAGCGCGCCGACGTCGGGCACCAGCAGGTAGAAGCCGATCACGGTCGCCACAGTGCCGGTGAAGATCCCCAGGAACTGGGCCAGGAACTGCCGCCGCGGGTTGGCGCCGAGCAGGTAGCCGGACTTCAGGTCGTTGAGCAGGTCGGCGCTGGCCGAGGCGGCGCCGGCGGTGATGCCGGCGGTCATCAGGTTGGCGGTCGCGTTCTGCGGGATCGCGAGGCCGTAGGTCAGCTGCATGATCTTGCCCATCGCGCCGGTCGGCGTGATGTCCGACTCGCCGGTGGCGCGGCAGGCGACCAGCGCCAGCATGAAGGTCAGGATCACGGCCACCGCGCCCCAGTGGGGCGGCACCTCGAAGTAGCGCCAGGCCACGTAGACCACCGCGCCGCCGGCGATCAGGGTGCCGAACAGGAACCAGGAGCCGGGCACCTCGACCTTGGAGGCGACGTCGTCCTTGCCGCCGCCCTTGCCGAAGCCGCTGAAGGCGCGGGCGATGGTGCGCCACTGGAAGGCGAAGGACAGGATGCCGCTCGCGACCATGATCGGCGCGCCGATCCAGACCCCGATCTCCTTCCAGGCCTTCAGGCCGCTGGTGGCGGCGCCGGCGTCGAGCGCTTCGGGCGTGACCCAGTAGGCCAGCAGCAGGCCGGCGATGACCATCGAGATCGCCACCCGCAGTCCGACCAGGGCGCCGGCCGCGACCATGATCAGGGAGTGGTCCATCTTCATGGTCAGGTCGGACGGCTTCAGGTAGGTGCTGACGCCTTCGACCTTGGCGGTCACGCCGGGCAGGAAGTCGAACAGCTTCGACTTGTCCGGGAGCAGGGTGGCGGCCTTGCCGGCCTCGTCCTTGAAGGCGTTGAGCGCGATCAGCAGCGGCGTGACCAGGCCGATGATGCCGGAGTAGAGCAGCGCCTTGGCCTTGCGCGCGGCGCCGCCGCCGTGGCTGTAGAGCCCCTGCAGGGTCACCGCCGCCGCGGTGCCGGAGGGGAACTTCAGCTTCTCCTGGTTGATCATGTTGCGCTTCATCGGGATGGCCAGCACCACCCCGAGCATCGCCAGGAAGAAGGTCCACGCCGCCAGCACCGGCCACGGCAGGTGCTCCCCGCCGGGCCGCTCCGCCGTCACCGACAGCATCAGCAGCGCCGGGATCGCCGAGACCATGGTGCCGCCGGTCGAGTAGCCGGCCGCGGAGGCCGTCGACTGCATGCAGTTGTTCTCGAGGATCGACATCGGCGTGCGGGCGATGCCGGCGCTGACGAAGAAGGTCCAGATCGTGTAGCTGAGGATGCAGGCGGTGATCGCCACCCCCAGGTGCCAGCCGGTCTTCAACCCGATGTAGAGGTTGGTGAAGGCGAGCAGGAAGCCGAGCACCGAACCCATGCCGAGGGCGCGCCAGGTGAGCTGGGGCACGTCCTCGCCGCGGTAGGCCTTGGCGTACCACTCCTCCTCGCTCATCTCGGCGACTTGGTCCGGCGGGATGTCGAGGGGCCTGCTGAGCTCGACCTCCTCGGGGGTGCTG
>CAZXTO010000344.1:0-3967 GCA_964643675.1 uncultured Planctomycetales bacterium | reverse complement strand
AGGATCCGGCCGCGGGCGTCGGCGTCGGCGGCAACCTGAGCGATTACCACCACCAGCCCAAGGCCAAGGCGGTGATCTGCCTGTTCATGTCCGGCGGCGTCTCTCAGCTCGACACCTTCGACTACAAGCCGCAGCTGAAGGAGCGCTTCGACGAGGACCTGCCGGAGTCGGTGCGCAAGGGCCAGCGCCTCACCACCATGACCTCGGGGCAGGCGCGCTTCCCGGTCGCGCCCTCGCTGTTCCAGTTCTCCCAGCGCGGCGAGAGCGGCGCCTGGATCAGCGAGCTGCTGCCGCACATGGGCGGCGTCGCCGACGACCTGGCGATCGTCCGCAGCTGCCACACCGAGGCGATCAACCACGACCCGGCGATGACCTTCATCCAGACCGGGCACCAGCTGCCGGGCCGGCCGAGTTTGGGCGCCTGGCTCAGCTACGGGCTCGGCAGCGCCAACCAGGACCTGCCGACCTACGTCGTCATGACGCCGACCTGGACCGGCCGCCAGGAGGCCCAGGCGCTGTTCTCGCGCCTGTGGGGCACCGGCTGGCTGCCGTCCGAGCACCAGGGCGTGGCGCTGCGCGCCCAAGGCGACCCGGTGCTCTACCTGTCGGATCCGCCCGGCCTCGGCCGCGACGGCCGCCGCCGCATGCTCGACGGCCTGGCCGCCCTCAACGGCCACCAGCTCGACCGGACCGGCGACCCGGAGATCCGCGCCCGCATCGAGCAGTACGAGATGGCCTTCCGCATGCAGAGCTCGGTGCCGGACCTGGTCGACGTCAGCGACGAACCCGAGCACGTCAAGGAGCTCTACGGCCCCGAGGTCGACACCCCGGGCACCTTCGCCGCCTCCTGCCTGCTGGCGCGGCGCATGGTCGAGCGCGGCGTGCGCTTCGTGCAGCTCTACATCCGCGGCTGGGACCACCACTTCGACCTGCCGAACACGATCCGGCGCAGCTGCCGCGACGTCGACCAGCCCACCGCCGGCCTGATCCAGGACCTGAAGCAGCGCGGCATGTTCGACGAGACCATGGTCGTGTGGGGCGGCGAGTTCGGCCGCACGGTCTACAGCCAGGGCAACCTGACCGACAAGGACTACGGCCGCGACCACCACGGCCGTTGCTTCACCACCGTGCTCGCCGGCGGCGGGGTCAAGGGCGGCGTCACCCACGGCGCCACCGATGACTACAGCTATTCGATCACCGAGGACCCGGTCCACATCCACGACCTGAACGCGACCATGCTGCACTGCCTCGGCATCGACCACACCAAGCTGACGGCGCGCTTCCAGGGCCGCGACTTCCGCCTGACCGACGTCGGCGGCGAGATCATCCGCCCGATCCTGGCCTGAGGCGGCCTCCGGCCCTCCCGGCCGAACCGGCTAGAATGGTGGCGCCCCTGGCATCGCCATGTGGTCCTGCTCCAGCCCCTCGATGATCGCGTTCGTGTTGTTGGCCGGTGCGTTGGCCGGACAACAAGATGTCTACGTGGATCCCGTCAACGGGAACAACGGCAACGACGGATCGTTGGCGAACCCGCTACAGACGGTGGACTACGCGCTCAACGGGCCCCACTCGCCGCTCCAGAACGGATCCACCCTGCACCTGATGGGGACCAGCGGCCTGCGCTACTCGGCCGCGAGCGGAGAGGTCTTCCCGTGGGTGGTGTACGGCAGGCTGAACCTGATCGCGGGGCCGGACGGGAGCGGGAGCGTGATCGAGGTGGACTCGGGCGCGACCCACGCGGTGGAGTACCTGGCCTCGCGCGACAGCGCCCAGGCGGAGCTGCGCGGCGTCGACTTCGTGTCGGCCACGGCGCCGTTGGCGGTGCTGGTGGGCGGCGCGGCCGGCAAGGTGCACTCGCCGCGGATCGAGGACTGCGACCTCAGCCTGAGCGCGCCGGGGGCCGACGGAGTCCGGATCGCGGGCGCCGCGGGGAGCACCGCCGGGACCGAGCTGCGGGGCTGCACGATCAGCGTGCCCGACACCGGAGTCGAGCTGCTGCTGCAGGGGCACAGCCGGATGGTCGTGGTGGTCGACGACAACACGATCACCGCCGCGACCGCGGTGCGCGCCCAGGGTCTGGCCGTGAACGGTGAGCTGCGCGTCACGGCCAACCAGCTCACGAGCACCGGAGACTGCTTGGTGCTGGACGGGCTGGACCGGCCGGCAGTGGTGGAGGGCAACGACCTGGGGCAGGCCGGCCCTCCGGTCGGCCGCGGGCTCCTGGTTCGCCAGTGCAGCTGGGGCTCCGGCGCCAGCTTCCGCGACAACGATTGCTCTGGCTTCGCCGCCGGCGTGGAGGTCGAGGGCACCCCCGGCGTCGCGGTGCTCGACAGCCTCTTCGACGGCAACGACGACGGCCTGCTGCTCGCCGCTCCTGGCGGCGATGGCCTGCGCTTCGAGGGCAACACCGTGCGGTGCGCTCCCGGCGGCGGCGGGCGCGGCGTCGCCCTGCTGGCGCCCGCCAGCGAGGTGGAGCTGCGCGGCAACCAGATCGAGGACGCCGTCACCGGCATCCTGGCGGGCGACCCCGGGCTGACCGGCCTGGAGGTGGTCGGCAACCAGCTCCTCCGCAGCGCGGTCGACGGGATCGAGGTCGTTGGCGCCGCCGGCCTGCTGATCGAGGGGAACACGGTCCGCGACGGCGGCGGCGACGGCCTCGACCTGCGCGGCTCGAGCGGCAACACCATCGCCACCAACCGGATCCTGGCCAACCTCGGCCACGGGGTCTACGACGAGCTCAGCCTCGGCGGGCGCTTCATGTCCAACCTGGTCGCGGGCAACGGCGGCGACGGCCTCCACCTGGCCGGCGCCGCCTCGATCGACCCGCCGCGGGTGGCGGGCAACACCTTCGCCGACAACCTCGGCTATGGGCTGCACAGCGCCCTCGGAGCCGCCCTGCCGCCCTACCTCTCCAGCTCCATCCTGTGGGGCAACAACGGCGCCGGCGACGACTTCCTCGGCCCCGCGCTCGGCCAGTACTGGTACTGCGTGATCGAGCACGGCGCCGCGCCCGGCTACGGCAACCTGAGCGCTGACCCGCAGCTCGATCCGATCAGCTACGCGATCGGTCCCAGCTCCAGCGCGGTCGACGCCGGCTCCCTCGACCTGATCGACTGGCGCGCCGATCTCGACGGCGATTCCCGGGTGCTCGACGGCGACTGGATCGGCGGCGCCGTGCCCGACATCGGCGCCGACGAACTCAGCGACACCCAGCTCAGTCTGAGCGGCACGGTGGCGCCGGGGGCCACGATCCAATTCGATCTGCAGTCCCTGCCCGGTCTGGAGGTGCGGCTCTACGTCGCCCTGCACCCCTCCGCCTGGCCCCTGGCCGACGACCTCGGCACGCTCCACCCCTACGGCAACTTCCAGCTGCTGCTGTCCCAGCTGCACGGCGGCGGCGCCTTCGCCATCGGCTCCACCGACGCCGCCGGCGCCTGGTCGAAGCAGGTCCAGATCCCGCCCAACCCGAACCTGATCGGCTGGAAGGTCGGCCTGCAGGCGTGGGTCTCCGCCAGCCCCAGCAGCGGCCAATTCAGCAACTGCCTGGCGACCGTGATCGAGGGCTGACCGGAGGACTCAGCCGGCGGTCGCGGCTCCGGTGGCGGCGAAGCCCATCGCCCCGCCGGGGTCGCGCACGAACCACTGCAGGCTCCAGCTGCGGCCCAGCACCGAGGGGTGGTCGGGCAGGTCGAGCAGCTGGGAGGCCCAGCCGGCGCCGGCGCCGCTGCCCTGGAGCAGGACCGCCGGCATCAGCCGGAAGTCCGGGCTCATCCCGAGGTGCACCTCCACGCCGTGGAGCGGGATCCCCGGCACGGAGGCCACCGGATCGATGCCCAGCCGCGCCTCGGCGCCGCCGAGGCCGTGCTCGATGCCCACCGGTACGCTGGCGCCGGGCCACAAGGGATCGGCCAGCACCAGCCGCGGGACCACGCCGCCGCTGCCGGGGCTGTCGGCGCCGAAGCGGGTG
>CAZXTO010000343.1:0-3983 GCA_964643675.1 uncultured Planctomycetales bacterium | reverse complement strand
CGTCAAGCTGCGCCTGCTGGCCGAGGAACCCGCCGGTGAGGAGGCCGAGCTCGGCGCCGAGGCGAGCTCCCCGGCCAACGGGGCCGCCCCCGCGGGGCCGCCCGACCTGTTGGAGGGGCTCGGCGGCTTCGACGAGGAAGCGGCCGCCTCGTGGCAGCTCGGCCCGGGTCTGGCCATCGAAGGCGAGACCCTGCGGGCGCGCGGCGCCGGCTTGCAGCGGGCCGTCCTCGGGCGTCGCTTCGAGCTGTTCGAGTGCGGCCTTCGCTTCGAGGCCGAGGTGAGCGGCGGGCAGGCCTGGCCGGTGGTCGAGTTCGGCCCCGCCGAGTCGGAGCAGGCGGTCGGTTCGTGGGCCGGCACCGCCCTCGCCGGCGGCGTCTCCGAGCTCGCCTTGCCCTGCGAGCGGGCGGGTTGGTTCCGGCTCAGCCTGCTGCTGGAGCCCGGCACCACGGTCCGCGCCCTGCGCGCCGAGGAGACCGAGGAGACCGCCGGCGCCAGCCAACCCGAGGTGGGTTGGTCGATGGAGCACGCCGACGGCAACCTGGTGCTGGAGCGCCAGTCGCTCGAGCTGATGCGCGCCCTCGGCCCTGCCGGGAGCTGGAGCGGCGACGCTCAAGGCATCTCCTTCCAGCCCGGCGAGGGCTGGCTGCGGCTGCGGCCTGGCGAGGAGCAGGACCTGCTGGTGCTGTCGGCGGGTCCGCCGCTCAGCGCCCGCGGCGAGGGTGAGGTCGAGCAGGCCACCGGCATGCTGCTGCGCGGCGCCACCTCCCTGTGGGCCAGCTTCGAGCAGCCGGTCGCGGTCAGCGCCGGCGGCGGCGCCCTCCAATTCGAGCGGCCGCCCGCCTTCCGGCTGGCCTGGAAGCTGGACGAACCCCTGAAGGAGGCCGCCCGGCTCGACCGCGAGCTGCGGCGCGCCGAGCAGGAGGACGACAGCGCCGCGGTGCTGACGGTGGTGCGCGAACTCGCCAACCGCTGGCCCATCGACGAGCCTCAGGTGGCGCAGGCCGAGGCCTTGCGCGACGGCGTCGTCGCCCGCGGCCGCCAGGAGCTGGCGGCGCTCGAGCAGGCGGTGGCCGAGGCCTTGTTCCTGGCCGCCGAGGACGAGATGCGGCGGGTCGGTGAACGCGCCGGCGCGCTGGCGGCGCGCTTCCCCGGCACCGAGATCGAGCGCGAGGCCCATGCCATGGTCGCGGTGCTCGCCGCCGAGGCCGACCAGGTCGGCGTCGAGCGGCGCGAACGGGCCGCGGACTACCGCGCCCGGCTGATGGGCGCCCTGCGCCGGACCTACCCCGTGCTGGCCGCCTGGATGGAGAGCTGATCATGAGTCAAGGAGCCGGCCTCGACGCCGGACGCAGCCGCGTCCGCCTCGCTGAGATCAAGTCCAAGAAGGGCGAGATCCAGCTCACCCGTTACCACTCCGTCGGCGTCGACCCGGGCGAGAGCCCGCTCGACGCGACCGCCGGCGCCTTCGGCGGCGCGCGGCTCAAGCTGGCGCCGATGCGCGTCGGCCTGACCGGCTCGGACGTGATGATGAAGTACCTGCCGGTGCCTCAGGTTGAGGACTGGCGGCTCGAGCGCCTGATGGACTTCGAGGTGCGCGAGATCGAGTCGCGCTCCGGCCAGTCCATGGCGATCAGCTACAACCTGCTGCCGGTGCCGAAGGAGCTGGACGACGAGGAGACGATCCTGCTCGGCCTGGTCAAGGAGGAGCTGCTCGACGACTGGATCGGGGCCGTCGGCAAGCTGCCGGTGCAGGGCTTCAGCCCCAACTCGATCGCGCTCTACAACGCCTACCTGGCGCTCGGCGACCACGCCGCCGACACCACCCTGATCGCCAACGTCGGCGCCTCCACCCTCGACCTGGCGCTGGTGCGCGGGACCGAGCTGTTCTTCGCCCGCTCGGTCACCACCAGCCTGGAGAAGCGCGACCAGACCCTGGCCGCCCGCCTGGGCGTCGACGCCGCCCGCGCCGAGCGCCTGCTGCACCAGCACCTCGACCTCGAGGCCGGCACCGGGGCCCGCATCTCGACCGACGCCGAGCGCGTCACCCGCCCGGTGCTGCCGCTCTACGACCCGCTGCCGACCCTGCTCGGCGGCGTGATCTCCTTGTGCAAGGCCCAGGCGCGCCTGCGCGACCTGCGCCTCGAGCGCGTGCTCCTGACCGGCGGCGGCGCCAAGGCCAAGGGCCTGGCCGAGCTGCTCGGCAGCCGCCTCAGCGTGCCGGTCGAGGTCTGGAACCCGGTCGAGATGGTCGACTCCCAGGGCCTCGCCGACGACCAGTACGAGCAGCTCCAGGCCGACGGCCCGGCCGCCGTGGTCGCCCTCGGCCACGCCCTCAGCGCCGCCGACCCCGACCTCTACGCGCTCGAGATCCTGCCCGAGGCCGCACGCAAGAAGCGCGACTTCCAGGAGCGCGGCGTGTTCTCGGTCGCCGCCGCGGTGATCGCCGTCGCCTTCCTGGTGGCCGACTTCGTGCTCACCTCCTCCCGCGCCGAAGAATTCGGCGGCCAGGCCTCGACCTTCCGGCGCCAGCTCCAGGCGGCCGAGCGCAACGACCAGAGGGCCGAGGAGCTGATGGCCGGCATCGAGCGACAGAACGCGCTCGTGACCGACCTGAAGGCGCGCTACGCGGTCCAGCGCAGCGCCCAGGAGTTCCTCGACGTGCTCGCCGCCCAGCTGCCCGGCAACCTGTGGGTCGACAGCTGGACCGTGGACCTGCAACCCGGCAAGGACTGGGGGATGCCCGACCAGCAGGTGCCGGTGGTGATGGCCAAGGGCCACGGGGTCAACCGCGAGCACCGCGCCGAGGTGGTCTTCACCGCCTTCGCCGAGCAGGTCAAGAGCAAGCTGGGCGACGGCGAGGAGGCGGTCCGGATCTCCTCCTCGGCCCGCTCCGGCGAATTCGAGTGGACGTTGACCGCGCACCTGCTCGAGCCGCCCGCGACCGAGGACGAGTTCGCCGAGGACGGCGCCGACGAGGAGGGAGCCCAATGAACTTCGACGCCTTCTGGCAGTCCAACCGACGCTTCCTGACCGGGATCGCGATCGGCGTCCTGGTCTTCCTGGTCGGCCGCGCGATCATCGGCAAGACCGCCGGCTCCGATCTCGCCGCCCACGAGCGCTCGATCCGCTCCACCAGCCGCAAGCTGGGTGAATTCCACGTCTCGGCCAACGGGGTGCGGACCGCCGAGCAGCGCCTGGAGGAGCTCGAGCAGCGCGCCCAGGAGCTGGCCCGGCTGGCCTTGCAGCCCGACGCCACCCTGCTGGCCGAGATGGCCGGCCGCGAGGACGCCGGCGAACGCGGCTACCGCGGCTGGGTGCCCGAGCCGGGCCAGTCGCCCAGCCGGCACTACATCGAGTTCACCGGGCGCCGGCGCCAGGACCTGACCGGCCTGGCCCTGCTGCACGACGTCGACCTCGATGAATCGCTCGGCCTCCCGGTCGAGTCGCCGACCCAGCGCGGCTTGATCGAGAAGACCCTGCGCGGCTTCTTCGTGGTCGACCAGGTGGTGCGGACCGCGGTCGAGTACGGCGCCCGCGCGATCGAGGACGTCGCCATCGAGCACCGGCGCAAGCCGCGCAAGGACCAGGTGCTCGACACCACCCCGGTGAGCGTGGACGTGGTGCTCGAGGAGGAGCGCCTGGAGCCCTTCCTGCGCGCGGTGTTGCGCGCCGAGTACGCGATCGGATTCGTCGGGCTGGAGGTCCAGCCCCTGAACAAGAAGGACAAGATGCGCCGGGTCAACCTGCGCTTCGAAGCCGCCGCCCTGCCCGAGGGCGCCGGCGCCGAGGAGGAGCTGCTGTGAAGCGCGAACAGATCCTGCTGCTGTTGACCGTCCTGCTGGTGGCCCTGCTCGGCTGGGGCCTGGTCTCGGAGGACAGCACGGTCAAGAAGCCGCGGCCCAAGAACCGCGCCCTCGACCTGCCCGAGCTGGGCGCGGTCGATCCGGTGTCCGCCCTCGAGGCCGGCGCCCGCAGCCGCGACC